>CACXFI010000073.1 GCA_902766875.1 uncultured Erysipelotrichaceae bacterium
ACTATAAAATTAGTAATTATAACTACTACTAAAGATCCTAATACATCAATTACATAATGTTGTTTAACTAATAAAGTAGATATAATAATTAAAAATAATATAAAAACATTTATTATTTTATACTTATAATTCTTACACTTTATAATAGAATATAATACTTGAAAACAAAATATACAATGTATAGAAGGAAAACAATTAATAGGGGGATTATCTATCTTATAAGTTAATTGTAATATAAAATTATTAATAATATCTATATTCAAATTAGATATATCAGGTCTTATCATTTCTACAGGATATAATAAAAATATAATATCTGCAATAACATATCCCAATATACCAGCTATTATCCCTTTATAATAAGTATCTTTATCATGAATAAATATATTATAAAAAGAAATAAATATCATAGGATAAAATAAATTATATATTATTATAAATTGAGGCATAAAAGGAATTTTATTATCTATATAATAATTAAATACATGATAATTACTTTGAAATAATTTAACTAAAACATATAATAATCCTTGCCCTCCTAACAAAAGAATAATAGATATAATAAAATTCTTATCCAAAATACTCCTAAAATAATCCTTCACATAACCACCACCTAAATTATACTACATAAAAATCAATAAAACTACTAATATATGGTATAATCTTATTAGGTGATTTTATGATAGATATAATTGTACCAGTATATAATACACCATTACCTGACTTAGAAAGATGTTTAAATAGCATATTAAATCAAACTTATAACAATTATAAAGTATATATAATAGATGATGGAAGTAATACCAAAACAAAAGATTATCTTGATTCTTATATCAAAGATAAAAATAATTTTATAGTAAAACATATAAAAAATAATGGTGTTAGTAATGCTAGAAATATAGGTATAAATATTTCTAATTCTAAATACATAACATTTATTGATTCAGACGATACATTAGAAAAAAACTTCTTATCTGAATCATATACCATAATAAAAGATAATAATCTAGATATTATAATAGGAGGATATAATGAAATAAAAAATAATATTATAACTAAAACTAGATTATCAGAACCGGGATTATATATTTATGAAAAAAATAATATTAATAACTTTTTAGAAAAATTATTAACAAGTAAAACTAATGAAAATAATAAAGAAATAGGAGATTGCCCTACAGGAAGAATATACACTAGATTATTTAAAAGAGATAGCATAGGTGATTTAAGATTTAATACTAATATCCATATTAGTGAGGATACACTATTTATGATTGATTATACTAATAGGGTAAGTAGAATAGGTATAATTAATAAAGTTTGGTATAATTACTATATAAATGATTATTCAATATCTAATAATACTAAAAAAGAAAAATTAATAAATGATATTAATAATTTTATTAATGAAATAGAAAAAAGAATGAATAACGAATCTAATATTAATTTAAAAAAAGCTTATCAACAAAGAATAGATAAGTCCCTAAAGAATATTGATAAAATAAAAACTATAGATAAGAGGTAATATTATGGCTATAATTGAAAACGGAAAAATTATCGGTGAATTTGATTTATATGATTATGGATTACCAACAACAAAAGGTTATCTACTTCACCAAGTTTCAAATGGTGGTAATTATGGTGATAAATTTCCAGAAAATAGAGAATATTTAAGAATTATTGGTATTACTAAAGATAATCAAATACTTGAATATGGCTACATATATTTTATGTTACATACTTCAAAAGAAGGAATACCTTTATCCCATTATATAGGTTCTAAAGTATTAGAAGATTATAGAAATAAAGGACTAGGAGATTTATTAATGTCTATTTATTTATATTATAGCTATGATAAAGGATTTAAATATGTTGAATCTACAACAAGACAAAGAAAACTTGATATTCTATCTCTTATGGATAAATATGGTTTTAAAGTAAAAGAACCAGAAAGATATGATAATGGAGAAAGAATAACATTATTAAAAAATAAAATGGTAGTAGATATTTTTAAACAAAATAAAGGTGGAATATATTATAGATTTAAAACAAATAAAGCCGAAAAAAAGTATAGAGAAGATAATGCTAAAATAGCAGATAATTATAATTATTTAGCCTCACAAGAAACTAATCTCAATCCAGAAGATTACAAAAAACTAGGATGGGTAGTTCCTAGTGAAGAATATAAAAGAACTACCAATGATGATAATCTTGTTAAAAGTAATTTAGAAAAATCAGGATTTTCTAAATAAAAATATATTATAATAGTAAGTGATTTGAGGAATAAAGCATGGAAATTAAAAAAATTGAAATAGGTACGAATTATTTTTATCAAGTATGTGATTATATTGAAAACCACATAACAAAAGAAAATTTATCAAAAAATGGAGGAACATTAAATTACAATAATTTAACATATAATTCTGATATTTTATTGGTTGCATCTGATAATGGTATACCTATTGGATATAATTCAATTGTAAAATATAATAAAGGATTGTATATATATCAAATAGCGGTAAAAAAAGAATATCAAAATAAAGGGATTGGAACATTAATGCTAAAAAAAGCAATTGAAATTGCAGAAGAACAAAATACATTTGTAACAGCTCATGTAATGAATTATAACATAGCATCTCAAAAAATGTTTTTAAATCTTGGGTTCAAAAAGATAGATGAAGATGAAAAAACAGGTAATGGCTTCTATGCTTTAAATCAATTGAAAATAAAAAGAAATAAATAAGTAATTTTTCTTTATTTACACATAAAGATAAAATGTTTATAAAAAACACCAACAATTAGTTGGTGTTTTAATATTCTAAATGGCACCGGTAGTTACCCATTGTGAAACTACTTATATGCTATCAGTTGCCAAATACAATATACCATAGATTGATAATTCAATAAATGGATTGATGCGTAACTTAAATTTATTTAGTTATTCCATATGTTCGACTATTATATTCATCATGTGTTTGATTTGTCCATAACTCCATTTCATTTGTCATTACTTGTATTTCTATATTTACTCCATTTAAATTGAAATAATACAAATTAGCTTTAAATCCACTATTGGTAGGTGTTACAAAATGGTCTACTTTTCTAGTTGGATTTAATCCTTTTTCAATTAAATTGGATAACTCAATAACTTCATCTTCAGTGCTTACTGAAAGTCTAAATCCAATGATATCAGGTAAATTTTGTGCTCCATATGCTTGCCCATACTGTTTGCGTCGAAGTTGTATTTTTCCCATCATCTTTTCTACTGATTTGATTCTATAATCTAAAGAGAATTCTTTTTTATAGTACATTTTTAAATAATTTTCTAGCCTTACTTGAAATTTTTCTTGTTGAATCTTTGCATTGTCGTGAATAATTTCACATGCGTTTTGATCTACATTATCTACATTATTGGAATTAATATGCATATAATCACCTCAATTGTCTCTCGAAAACATTATACCATAAAATTAAAAACTCTAACTATAAAAGTTAGAGCAAATATTCTAAATGGCAGGGGATGAGAGAATCGAACTCCCAACAGTGGTTTTGGAGACCATTATTATACCATTTAACTAATCCCCTAAGTGCTTTTCTTTATATAATTTATCATAAAATTAATTATTTATCAAGTTTTTAATGAAAAATAAAAAAATTCCCTGTGGGAATTTAAATATTTACTGTTTCTTTTTTGTCATTTGGTAGTCTTCTTAGAAAATTAGTAATGATCTTTTTAATTTCGTCTTTTCTATCTTTAGTAAAGCAATCATGAGTAACTTTATCGATATTTACTAAAAGATTTGTTTTTGATTTAACAGTATTATAGACAAGATTGGTTCCTTCAATTGGAACAACACTATCATTTAGCCCATGAATTGTAAGAATTGGACAAGTTATTTTTTCAAGATCTTTTTGGTAAGCACTCACTAGTTTAGTAAATTCCATCATCGTAGTTATTGGAGTTTTTTGAATTCTTTCGATTACTTTTTCTTTATCTTCTTCTTTTAATAATGATGGTAATTTTTTTAGTGTCTCATTGATACCTTTAATATTTACTTTACCGTCTTTGAAATAGAAGTATCTGAATGCTGGGGCCACTAAAACTAGTTTTTTAATCTCTTTATATTTTGCTGCTAAATGGGCGGCAATAACGCCACCCATACTATGGCCTATAACATATATTTCTTTATAATGATGATTTAATAAAAATTCAATTTGTTGTTCGGCTGCTGTTACCCATGCAGTATATTTGACATTTTTTACGACATGTTTTTCATGTCCTGGTAGAGTAAATGTGTAAACATCATAATTCCTATATGTTTCTAGTTCATTAGGGAAAGTGTCATAATCATATATCCCACCAACAAAACCATGGATAAATAAAATAGCTTTTCTTCTAAAAAACATACTAATCACCTATAAGAATTATATCATTTTATAATTTACTTGTAAATTTTATATTATACTATTTTGACAGTTGACATTTATTTTCTATAAAAATTTTACATGAAATAATTATATATGGAATTATTAATAAACTTACAATATAGATAAAATTATTTTCTACATAATTATTAAAAAGAGTAATATTTTTAAAAATAAAGTTTGTGGTTATTATTAAAACGATGCCTATTATGATATTTGTATATTTAAAAGACTTATCATTTTTCCTAGGAAAATTTTTAGCAATTGTATATATTAGAAGTGTTAGATAAATATAACTTTCAGTAATGTAACTTGTTGCAATAATATTTTCTGTTCTTTCTAAAAATCCAAATAATTTAATATTTTTAAGAACCATGTATTCGGCAAATTCGAAAGTATTTGTTAAATAAATACTTAATGTACCAATTGTACCGATAATAGTTATTATCGATATTAAAAAACCAATTATGTAAGTAATAATAATGCTTTTATTATACTTTGTTTTATTAGTTATTTTATCTTTAGGAATAATCAATATAGTTATAATTGGAAGAATATTTATGATGGCTATTTTTATTGATGACATTAATAGATTATTAGTACTTATTTTTAGAATAGGTAATAAA
>CACXFI010000074.1 GCA_902766875.1 uncultured Erysipelotrichaceae bacterium
ACTACCCAAAGTATCACTATTACTAACAATAGATGAAAATGCATAATATCCAAATTCTTCTACTCCCTTAATTATCTCAAAACCTTTTTTCTGTCTTTCTACAAAAGATTCTCTTCTTTCAATTCCCCTATCAACAAAATCACTAATTTCTTTCCCTTCATACTTTTTCTTTAAATTACCAGCTATCGCTATAACCCTATCTTTATCAGTAACAATAACATTATGTTTTAAAACCCTATTAAATGTTTCAACATACTTAGAAGCTATAGTTTCTAAACTTTCTATAGGAGAATACTTTTTAAGTATAATACTATCTTCATCCAAATATATTTCTAAACTCTCACCATTTTTTATTCTCATAGTTTTTCTAATTTCTTTAGGTATAACTATCCTTCCTAAGTCATCTATTCTTCTAATAACTCCTGTAGTTTTCATAAATATATCATTCCCCATTCTAATTATATTTTGTAACTAAAAATAAAACTTATACAGAAAAAAGAATTAAACAAAATTGTTTAATTCTTTTTAATATTTAATTCATTCTTAACTCTATCTAATAAATTAATTAAATATATCAAAAAATGCTTTTCTAAAGCTACAATATCTAAAATAATATAAATATGATTTAATTTATATGAAAATCTAAATTTATTACTAATATCATAAGCTAACATAAATAATTCTTCACCATTAATTTTTTTAGATAATTCCATAGGTAATTCAATTTCAATATAAGTCTTAGTTTGTTTTACATTTACTATTCCTAAATCTCTAGCCAATTTTTCAAACCATTCTTCATACATGTAAATCTCCATATCAGAAGTAATCTTACCAAACCTATCTTCAAGTAATGACTTAATTTCATTTAATTTTTCTAACGAATCAACTTCATTAATTTTGTTATGAATTTCAATTTTTAATTTATCATCATCCAAATACTTATCATCAATATGTGTATCAACCTCAATTAAAGATCTATTATCATCTTTTTTATCAGAAGTTACAGGTTCGATACAAACATCATTATTCTTTATTTTATTTACTGCTTCTTTTAACATTTTAAGATACAAATCTATACCAATACTGTCAATAAAACCAGATTGATCTCTACCTAATAAATCACCAGCACCCCTAATAGACAAATCTCTCATTGCTATCTTAAATCCACTTCCTAATTCAGTAAATTCCTTAATAGTATTAAGTCTTTTAATCGCTATATCATTTAACATTTTCTTATTATCATACATTAAATATGCATATCCTATTTTGTTACTCCTACCTATTCTTCCCCTAATTTGATATAACTGTGATAATCCAAATCTATCAGCATCTAACACAATTAAAGTATTAACATTAGGAATATCTAAACCTGTTTCTATAATTGTTGTACATAGTAAAACATCAAATTTATTATCTACAAAATCTATCATCTTATTCTCTAATTCGTCTCTTGTCATTTGACCATGTACATAATCAATCTTTGCCTCAGGGACTAATTTCTTAATATCATTAAGTTTATCTAAAATAAATTCTACTCTATTATACAATAAAAATATTTGCCCTCCACGTGCCATTTCCTTATAAATAGCATCTTTAATCACATTATTATTCTCAGGTAAAACATAAGTTTGAATAGGATTTCTCTCCTGTGGTGGAGTTTCTATTAAAGCTAATCCTCTAACTCCAGATATAGACATTTGTAAAGTTCTAGGTATTGGAGTTGCAGATAAAGTAAGAACGTCAATATTAGATTTATATTCTTTTATCCTTTCTTTATGTGTAACACCAAATCTTTGTTCTTCATCAATCACAAGTAATCCCAAATCCTTAAATTGAATATCCTTACTTAATATTCTATGAGTTCCAAATAAAATATCAATTTTACCATTATTTACTCTTTCAATTATATCTTTTTGTTTACTACTTTCAACAAATCTATTTAATAAAGCAATATTAACAGGAAAATTCTTAAATCTAGATAAAGCATTCTTATATTGCTGATTAGATAAGACAGTTGTTGGACACAAATATGCTACTTGCTTTCCATCATTAATAGCCTTAAACATAGCCCTGAAAGCAACTTCTGTTTTACCATATCCAACATCACCACAAAGAAGCATATCCATAGGTTTCGATTTTTCCATTTCCCTTTTTATTATATCAATTGCCCTTATCTGATCAGGAGTTTCATCATAATAAAACTCA
>CACXFI010000075.1 GCA_902766875.1 uncultured Erysipelotrichaceae bacterium
AATATAAGTAAAGAAAAAGAATTAATATAAAGTATTAATTCTTTTTAGTTGTTAAACACTTTCTCTATTTATTACTATTGTTTCATTATTATCTTTAATTCCTACTATTGACCAACTACCGCCAGCAGCTATTTTTTTAGCTGGATAATAATATATAAATAGCTTTTTAATATTTGATACTTTATCGACTTTAGTAATTACAAAATTTCTTGAATTTTGATAATTTATTTTTAAATATTCATTAATTTCTTCCCCCAAAAATTATTAGCCTTAGATGTTATAATATATTTACAGTGTTGGCACTTATAATCATCAAATGTTTCACGATTACAATTAGGATATTTTATTAGAATTATATCACTCCATCATTTATTATATAATTAATTTTTTATAGTCAAAACATTTTCAAATAAATATTTAAAATATTCATTAATTTCAGCGTCAGTTAAATAATTTGTTGTTTCTATAGTATATACATTATTGTCTACTTGAAAAGCAAATCCTACCATATCACTATATCCATTTGATTTTCTATAATCGTTATTTCTATCATAAACTGCTTTAATATTAAAATTATTATATGTGTAATCTTGAATTTCTAAATCTTCTCCAAAATAACCTTTAGCTACTTTTTCTATATCACTGACACCTACATATTCAAATAATTGAATTCTATCAAGCCCATTTTTCCAATTTAAATCATACCATTGAAAAAAATTCACATTGTTTGTTGATGAAATATATGGAGCTAAAATTCTTGAATCATCACTTGTCCATAATCTTAATTTAATATTATTAGTTTTAATTTCAAAATTATCACTTAATTTAATAGTGTCATTTTTTAAATCCACAAAATTATCATTTGGTCTTAATTTTGTCAAATATGCTTTTGTCTCACTATCATCAAGCATTGATATATTAACATTTTGTAAAAACTTATTTATAAATTCATCAATTTGTTTTTTGTCTAATTCACCATTTATTACAACATCAAAATTTATATAATCACTATCAGCTTTATTAATGAAATAATCAATATATATATATGTTCTTTGACTTGACACTATTTTTGATATTTCCCAATTATTTTCTTGGTATATGATTTCTGCAGTTTCATTTCTTTCCTTAGATGATTTCATCAAATGATTAAAACTTGGTATAATAGCATTAAAATTCATATTATTATCAAGAATATAAAAGTTAAATGGCGTATCACTAGTTCCATTTAAAGAACCAATCATCATGTTTGGGAAAAAGATTCCATCTTTATTAAATTCTATTTTTACAAAATATTCACAAGTTTTTGTAGCCCCACCACCATCAGTTATTCGGTAATACATTGTATAATTGTCTTGAAGTGGCATAGAAAAATTCCCACCTATACTAGTATCACTTTGGTTTAAAACTTGGAAAGTATATTTATTTATAAAATATTCTTGATTAGTCATATATGACATTGTTGCATTTTTTTCTTGCCAATATTTATTTTCAAAATCTACTTTATCATAGATTAAACTATATTTATCAGTAGAAAAAGATTCGTTTATATTTTTCTCTTTATTTAAACCACTATTATTATTTGAAAACAATTTACTACCAAAAACTATTCCAACGCCAACAACTGCTACTATAGCAACTATCCCTATGATTAAACCTAAGTTCATTTTCTTTGGGGGTTTGTTATTGAAACTTGTGTTATTAGCATTACCACTTTCAAATGTATTTGTAGGTTGTAGTGTAGGCTCTGACATTATTGGTTGCTCATAACTAGATATTGGCTGTTGATTAAAATTTTGATTATTTAATGGTTGATTATTAGGTATTCCATTATTACCTTGTGTATTAAAATTATTTGGATTCAAGTTATTTTGTTCTTGATTCATCTTTATCACGCTACCTTTTCATTACTATTTTAACACACTTTTTATTTTTTTAACACAAAAATACACAAAATTGTAAGAGAGTTTTAGGTACTCTACGATATATATGAGAAGGCGTTAGATATTAAAGACATAATACCATTAAAGATTGCTAGTAAAGAATTAGGTGCTCTACACTAAAATTAGTAATGGATATTACTTATCAAATAGCACTAAATTCACCCATTTTTGTTTTTACAAAATCTATAAATTAGCCTCTAAAATATTTTAAAATAGGATTGTAAAAATATCATGAGGCCATATAATAATCCTTTTAAATACTATTTTAAGACTTTCTATGATGTTTTATACACTAGAGTATATTAATGTATTATAATACTATCTTACAAATACACCTATTAGTAGAGATGAAATAGCAAAAATATGATACTATAAAAATTAAAAATCTTGAAATCCCTAAGGAAATCAAGATTTTAAAATCCGAAATGGCGGAGTAGGAGAGATTTGAACTCTCGCACCAGTTTCCCAGTCTACACCCTTAGCAGGGGCGCCTCTTCAGCCTCTTGAGTACTACTCCATAAAAAGCTTACAGTTTTAATTTTAACTTATTTTTAGTTAAAAGTCAATGCTTTTTCATAATTAAAGAAGAAGATTAGTTGTTATTATCTTCTTCTTTAATATTAGTATATATTATTTTAACATTGCAAGTATCTATATTGTCATTTTTTAGTAAATTAGTATAATCTATATCGATAGTTATTTTTTCTTCTTCAGTAGTAATATTTATAGTTATGTAATCTTCTGTTATGTTATCTGGTAATAAATCTTTGATCATTACTTTATATGATGTTAATTCTACCCCACTACTATACTTTGTTGTATAATCTACTGTACCCTTTTCTATATATTCTTTAATACTTTTTATATTTAAATATTTATATGGTATTAGATCAAATATTTCTTTTTCTTCTACTACTTCATCATTGCTAGTATAAAATTCTCCATTATCTACAATTTTATATTCAGTATTATTGTCTAATTTTTTTATTGTAGTGGCATCATAGTTTTTATTTATTTCATAATCTTTTGCTGTAGTTGTTTCTTTATTTGTTATAGTTACTTTAATATTAGCGTTATATTTTTCGTTGATACTTTTATATGTTAGAGTTTCGTTTTGTTTTTTTGTATCTAACTCTTTTTTAGTATAATTATAGCTATTAGTTTTTAACGAAGATACATTCACGAATATTATGACAATTAAAATAAATATACCATAGCTACTTAACTCTAATTTAGATCTATATTTTTTGCTTGTTTTAATTTTTTTTATAAAAGAAAGATTTTTAAAATCTTCTTCTTTTACTTCTTCTTTTTTATCGTTCATTTTAACACCTTACCTATTAATGCTTTTTTATCTTTAATTCCATTTAGATATTCAGATATATCACATCTTTTCTTACCTTCTAATTTTATATTTGTTATAGCTAGTAATTTATCTTTAGTACTTATCATTATACTATCTTTGGTTATATCTTCTATTGTTCCTGGGGCTTTTTTACTATCTTTGTTTATTATTTTAGATTCATATATTTTTAATCTTTTATTATCTAGAAAGCAATAAGCACCTGGTATGGAATTTAATCCTCTTACTTGATTTCTAATATTAATAGCACTATTATTAAAATCTATTTTTTCTTCAGATTTTTTAATATTCATGCCATATGTAACTAGTGTTTCATCTTGTTTTATTCTTTTAGAGGTTTTATTGATAATACTAGGTAATGTTTCCATTAATAGGTCTCTTCCTAATAATGATAATTTTTTATAAACTATATCTAAATAGTCATCATCTTCTATTTTAATAGATTTTTGGCTTATAATATCACCAGCATCCATCTTACTAGACATGTACATAATTGTTATGCCTGTTTCTTTATCTCCATTTATGATAGCATGATGAATTGGAGCACCACCTCTTAATTTAGGAAGTAGTGATCCATGGACATTTATACATCCATATTTAGGATAATTTAAAATACTATCAGGAATTATTTGACCATAGGCACATGTAATAATAATATCAGGATTATAATCTAGTATTTTTTGATATTCTTCTCTAATATTAATTGGTTGAAAGACAGGAATATTATTCTTGATTGCTAATTCTTTTACTGGTGTATTTATAATATTTCCTTTTTTATCTTTTTCTTTATCTGGTTGGCTAACTACTAAAATAACATTATAATTATTTATTAAGCTTTCTAATATTGGTACTGCAAAACTTGGAGTACCCATAAATATAACTTTTATATTTTTCATATTAATCATCTCTTTGTAATTATAACAAATAATATAATTAATGTAAACTTTTTTCATAATTATTAATAATAATAAATATTATTATATTGGAGATGATTTTATGAATGATAATTTTTTTCCTAGTAAGAGTTTTAATATTGATAATATGATTACTAATAATGATTATCTTGAAGATGTTTTAAAATTAAATATAGGTAAAAAAGCTTCTTTTTATATTACTATACCTACATCTAATGAAAATAATGATAGAGTATTTGAAGGTATTTTGGAAAAAGTTGGTAAAAATTTTGTTGTTATTTCTAATCCTGTTGATGGGAAATGGTACTTTATTTTATTCCCATACTTAACTTTTATTATATTTGATGAAGCTATTAATTATTAATAAATATGTTATAGTGTATAGGTTTTATTATTTACAAATACCTACATTTTTGCTATAATTATCGTAGGAAGTGGTTAGATGGATATTTTAGTTGTAATACTACTGGTATTAGTTGTATTAATATGTGTTATATTTATATTTTACACTACTATTTATAATAAATTTCAAGATTATATTGTTAGAATTAATGAGGTGGAAGCATCTATTGATACTACTCTTAGAAATAAATATGACTTATTAAGTAGAAGTGTATCAATCATTAGAAGTAAAGATGAAGATGTAAAAAATGAATCTTTTGATGAAATTATTAAATTAAGAAGTAGGAAAATTAGTAATTTTGATTTGTATAGAAAATTAGTTAAAACTTATAATGAACTTCTTACTTATAAAGATAATAATGAAGAATTTGCTAAAAATGAAGAAATAATTAAAATAATTACTGATATTGAGAAATTAGATGATAGAGCCGATATAGAAATAACATACTATAATAAAAATATTTCTGAATATAATAAGCTTATTACAAAGTTTCCTTATAAAATAATAGCTTTACTTAATAAATATAAAGATAAATTATATTTTGATAGAAAAGATATGTCTGATGAAGATTATGAAGACTTTAAATTATAAATAGATTGGATTAAATAGTCCAATCTATTTCTTTTATATTGTTTTCTTTTAAAAAATTGTTTGCTTTGGAAAATGGTTTACTACCAAAAAAGCCATAATTAGCAGAAAATGGTGAAGGATGAGCTGATTCTATTATTAAGTGCTTAGGATTAGTTATATATTTCTTTTTATTTCTTGCGAAATTACCCCATAATATAAATACCACTGGTTCTTTTCTTTCATTTAACTTTTTTATAATAGCATCTGTATATTGTTCCCAACCAATATTTTTATGGGAAGCTGGTTTATCCTTTTCGACTGTTAAGACAGAATTTAATAGTAAGACTCCTTCTTTGGCCCAATTAGTTAAATCTCCATGATTAGGTGTAGGTATATGTAGATCATCATTTAACTCTTTATAAATATTTCTTAATGATGGTGGAAGAGTAATTCCGATATTTACAGAAAAGGATAATCCATTAGCTTCTCCTACTCCATGATAGGGATCTTGCCCTAATATTACTACTTTTACTTTATCATAATCTGTTAAAGATAGAGCTCTTAAGATATAGTTCTTTGGTGGAAATATATCTTTTTCTTTATATTCTTTATTTATAAAATTTACAATACTCATAAAATATTCTTTATGATATTCTTCTTGTAAAATATTGTCCCAATTATTATTAGTCATTTTTATCATAAATACCAAGTTCCTTTAAATTAGATAATATTATATCTATACTAGTATTAATAAATTGTTCAATATTATCCATATCAAATATCATTTTTTTATTTACTTTACTATTTTCTATTATTTCTCCTATTTTATTTACTATTATATATAATTTATCCATAGGTATTTCTCTTATTATAGGTTTTATTTCTGGTATTTCATTATAAAATATTTTTAAATCTAAATTATATTTATCAATTAATTCCATATTTAAATTAGTATAATCATTATATAAATAATACATAAACATTTCACCGGTAGTTTTAACTTTAGTGCCATCTAATTTAATAACATATTTTTCTTTATTTTCTATTTCAGTTATAAAATATTTAAACCATAAATAATCTACATATAAATGTATATAATAACCTAGGACAAAATCATCTTGTAAATAATCTTTATATCTTATTAAAAACCAATCTAATCTAGGTATTTCTAGAGGGTCATTATCTTCTATAAAATGACTTTTTATTTTAGTTTCACCAACTAATTTAGAAATATCAGGTGAAATTGTTCCTATTAATAATTTAGATTTATCTTTTTTAATTTTTTTGTTTATTTCGTTAGCGATAGCTATATGGATTAATGATGACGCCATATTTACCTCCTAAAAGCTTTCATTTTTATTTTTGATGTTTTTACATCTATCATTATTTTCTGTAGTTACGCTATATGATACATTGTAATTTGCATCTGTTGTTCTAACAATTGTTATTTTACATGTTCCTATATTATTTTTATTGCTATCTAATACTACTATATTACCACTATCATCAGTAACTGAATTTAGAAATCCATTATTTGCTATAGTTTGAATTGTGGTATTTATAGTTGCTGTATTTGCCTCTAAAGTAATTGAACATGATAAAGTACTTACTCCACTAGTACACTCATCGATATATTGCTTAGATGCTGTTTTAATATTCTCCCAAAGTATTTTATCTGATGCTTTACGAGATGATTCTATATAACTACTGACTGCGTATGTTCCTATTGTTGATACAATAGCTAGTAATAAAACAATAGCTAGTAATTCTATTAATGTAAAACCTTTATTATTCATATAATCACCATAATAAGTATATAATAAAACTAACTATATTTCAAGTTAGTTTTTTCTATTTGGATTTATTAGAATAGTATCATCTCCAATTTTCACTATTTTATCCCAATAAATAGTTATTTCATCTTTAATTCCTCTTAATATTTTTTTACCATTTCTTCTTTCTTCTAATATTAATCTTTCTATAGTGCCATCATTATTTATAGATGCATCAATAATATTACCTACTCTTTTACCTGTACTTATATCTATTATTTCTTTATTTTGTAATTCTGATAATCTCAAAATAATCACCATTATATTATATTATTTTACTCTCTTTTTTATGTTATTTATAGCTCCTTTTTCTATTCTTGATATTTGAGCTTGAGATATACCTAATTCTTCTGCTATTTCCATTTGTGTTTTACCTATTAAATATCTTTCTTTTAATATATATTTTTCTCTATCTTTTAGATTATTCAGAGCCTTTTCTATAGCTAATTTGCTTTCTAAATCATAGTCATCTTCTTTATTAGCTATTTGATCATATAAATAAATAGTATCTCCTCCATCATTATAGATAGGTTCATACATACTTACTGGTTCTTTTAATGATTCTAGAGCATTTACTACTTCATATTCGGTTATTCCTAATATATCTGCTATTTCTTTATTGGTTGGTTCTTTTCCATCAATTGTTACTAGTTCATCTTTTAATTTTAATGATTTATAGGCTATATCCTTAATACTTCTACTTATTCGTAATGAATTATTATCTCTTAGATATCTTTTTATTTCTCCTAATATTAGAGGACATGCATATGTACTTAGTTTTACATCAAATGATGTATCAAAGTTATCTATAGCTTTAACTAAGCCTACACATCCTACTTGAAATAAATCGTCTAAATTATCTACTCTTCCAGAAAAATTTTTTAAAATACTTAAAACTAATTTTAAATTACCATTTATTAACTCTTCTCTAGCTTTAGCATCTCCATTTTTCATTTTCTTAAATAATTCTTTTGCTTCACTATCTTTTAATACTTTAATATTCGCAGTATCCACGCCACATATATCTACTTTATGACGTGCCATATAAAAATCTCCTTTCATATCTGTTATGATACAAAAAGAGATTTTTTATACATTATATAATTTCTTTAACTTTATCTAGATTTAAATCTAATATATTAGGACTAGAAATTAATAACTTTTTAATATCCTCTTTAGAAGATACTTTACTACTAATATAATCTATAATTTCTTTAAATTTATTATAATTAATAGTATAAAGATTAGGATAACTAATAATTAAATCATGTAAAGTCATATAATCAAATGATAAACTATCTAAAATATTTTCGATATTCTCTATTTGTTCATTATTTACATATAACATATTAGTATTCTTACATATCAATTCAATTATTTCTTCTTCATTTAAATATTTATCTTCTAAAAATTTTATATTCTTTCTAACAGTACTAATATCTATATCATTAGTCTTTTTATCATTTACCTCTATCTTATTAATATCTATAGCTGTAAATCCATAATCATGTAAATAATTAAATACTTCTTCTTTCATATTAAGCAGCTCTTCCTTTCCTACTATTATTCTTAATAGATTCATTGATCTTTATATAATCACTAACATTATTTTCATAAGCCTTCCTCATAATATTATCATAAATACCAAGCAATATCTCATTATTAGATTCATATAAATATCTTAATTGTCTTTCATTTAGATTAGAATTAAAAACATTTTTATCTTTTAACTTTGTTTGTATCATGCTTCTAAATTTACCTAATTTCTTCTCTTTCTCATCTGATGATTCTGTACTAGGTAATCTTTTATTAGTCATAACAAAGTCTATAAAACTATTAAATGTATGAGTATTATCATTAGGATTAAAATATATATATTCTTGATATTCTTTATCTAATTCTAACTGTTTTTCGATGCTGGCATTTTTATATCTTTCTTGATATTCTTCTATTTTACTTTTCATTTTTTCATCTATATAGGGAATATCTATTTTATAGGTTACAGCTTGATTTAAAATATTTTTGTATATTTCTCTTAATAAAGCATTATCTGAATCATGTAAATATCTTAATTGTCTTTCGCTTAAATTAGAGCTGAAAGCATTTCTACCTTTTACCCTTGTTTGTATACTGTTTCTAAACCTACCTAATTTCTTCTCTTTTTCATTTTCTGATCTCC
>CACXFI010000076.1 GCA_902766875.1 uncultured Erysipelotrichaceae bacterium
ATGGAGAATATATCAATTTGATGATAATGAATATAAATTAATGTTAGATAATTATTTGATGGTTGATAGTGAAAAATATGAAAGTGAATATTCTAATAAGACTTATAAATATAATGATACTGAATGGGGTAGTTTAGCATATTATTTAAATAAGACTTATTTAGATAGTTTGAGTTATAAAGATAAAATAATAGAAAGTTCATATAATAATGGATATTATATGAAAGAAGATTATAAGGATGTAGTTAAATCTAGTATTAAAACTAAAGTTAGTGTTATTAGTGTTGGTAATATTGTTTTAAATAGTGAATTAGATGGTTATTATACTAATACTGGTAATGTTGAATCTGGTAAAATGATATATATTGTTAAAAATAATGGTAGAATGGTTACTAAGAGTATTGGTAGTAATTCTTACGTTGTTCCTTGTATAACTATAAATAAAAAGGATATTACTAAGGGTGATGGTAGTAAAAATAATCCTTATGAATTGGAGGGATAATTATGGCTACAGTTAAACGTAAGAAAAAAATATATAAATTTACTATAGTATTAGTTATACTTGATTTATTAGCTTTAGGTGGTTTCTTTATTACTTATGGTCCTATTGATTATGTTAGAAATTTGGTTATTACTACTGCTATGCAGACTAGAAGTCATCAATGGATAGCTTATATATTTTATGGTGAGAAGACTATAAACAAGGTTATGAGTCATAATTATATTGAAAAATTTGAGGAAGACGTTAATGTTGATGATATAGTTATTGATACGAAAGAAAAGAAGAATTATGATAATGAGTATGAAAAAGAATTATTGACTAGAGAACCAGGTAATGATTTGTATAAGGTCCTTGATGTCAAAGTAGGTAATGCTAAAGGTTATTTAGTAGCTATATATGATCCTACTAAAGTAAGACTTTTGAGAACTAGAAAATTTGATGCTGGAACTTATGGAGAAAGAGTTGTAGATATGTGTTCTAGATATGGTGGGGTTGTATGTATTAATGGTGGTGGATTTGCCAACGGGCTTTCTAACGGATCAGATGTACCTATGGGTTATGTTATAGATGACGGAGAAGTTGTTTGGGATCCTGGTACTAATAATAAAGGAAATATAATTGGTATTACTAGTGAAGGTAAGCTTAAACTTATGAATGCTACGGGTAGTGAAGCTGCTAAATCTGGTATTGAATACGGTATTGAATTTGGACCATTTCTTATAGTAAATGGCAAGAGTGCTAATATGGAAGGCACACCATTTGGAGTTGCTAATAAATGTGTTATAGCGCAAAGAAAAGATGGTGTTATGATGTTTTTAGTTACTGAAGGTGAGACATACATAGATGGGGCTAGTTTAAAAGATGTACTAGAAGTTTTAGAACGATATGGTGCTTATAATGCAGCTAA
Source organism: uncultured Erysipelotrichaceae bacterium (assembly GCA_902766875.1). GTDB lineage: Bacteria > Bacillota_I > Bacilli_A > RF39 > UBA660 > RUG11215. Next base: position 1,410 of record CACXFI010000076.1, read on the forward strand.
TTTAGATGGTGGTCAATCTACTTCATTAATAGTTGAAAACAAAATGATTAATACGCCTAATTATTTAGCTAAAAAACAAGGTGGAAGATACGTTGTTACAGGATGGGGATTAATTCCTTAGAAAGGATTTTATATGAGAAAAAAGAAGGTTAAAAAGAAACATAGTAAGGCAAGTATTATTTTTACTTGTTTACTTATATTTGGTGATTTATTTGCTATTACTGGTTTTTTCCTTACTTATGGGCCTATTGATTATTTTAGAAATTTGCTTGTTAATACAGCAATGAAAACTATGGAACATCAATACTTAGCTTATGTTTTTTATAATGAAGATATGGTTAAGGAAATAATGAGTAAAAATTATTTTGTAGAGATAGATGATGAAGTTAATTTAGATGATATAGTTATTGATACTAAGGAAAAAGATAGTTATGAAAATGAATATGAAGAAGAAATATTAACTAGAGATCCAGGTAATGATCTATATAAAGTTATTGATTTAAAAGTAGGTAATTCTAATGCTCATTTAGCAGCTATATATCATCCAGAAAAGCTTAAGCTTATTCATATTGAAAAGTTTGATGTAGGTGGTTGGGGTGAAAGACTTATCCCTATGTGTGAAAGATATGGAGCTGTTTTATGTGTTAATGGTGGAGGTTTCGTTGATTATGGGCTTGGTTCTGATATTCCTATCGGATATGTTATAGATGATCATGAGATAATATTTTCTCCTGATGAAGGTAGAAATGAACAAAAAAATAATATTATCGCTTTAACTGATGAAGGAAAATTAAAATTAATGGCTAATACTTCGGGGAAAGAGGCTCTTGCAGCAGGAGTTAAAGATGGTATGGTATTTGGTCCATTTTTGATAGTTAATGGAAAACCAATGGAAATAGTTGGTGATCCTTGGGGTAAATCTCCTAGAGTTGCTATAGCGCAAAGAAAAGATGGTGTAATACTATTCTTACTTATAGATGGAGCTAATTATATTAATGGTGGTACTTTACAAGATGTTATTGATACCTTACTATTATATGGTGCTTATAATGCAGCTAATTTAGATGGTGGTCAATCTTCAAGTTTGGTTGTAAACGGAGTTTTAAGAAATACTCCACCATTGGAATCAAAACGTACCAACGGAAGATGGGTAGTTACTGCTTGGGGGTTAATGCCTTAAGATTAAAATCACTTCAATATGAAGTGATTTTTTTATTATTTATATAGTTATTGTACCCACCTTCTATGTTTATTACATTATAATTATATTTTAATAATTCATTACATGTTTCTTTACTTTTATCACCATAATCACAATATAAGTAATACGTATCTATATTATTTAGATAATGTTTATAATTTCTTTGTAATTTATAATAGGGTATATTTATAGAATTAGGTATATTACCTATATTGTAATCGTATTCATATCTTATATCTATAATGATTGGATTAGGCAATCTTAATAAATTATATATACTGATATTATTCAATATATCACCCCTTTATATTATATTTATTAATGATTATTATAGCAATTTAAAAGAACTAGTAAACTAGTTCTTATTTTATTCATCTGTGAAAAAGTCATTAAAGAAATCATCATCATTTGTACCTTTGTCATAATAATTGGAACTTATAATACTATTATTGGGAATATTGGTGCTTTCTACTTCTTTTATTCTTCTATCAATAGTATTTTCAGTTATATTATTTGTTGTATTGACATTAGGAATATTGATTGTATTTAATCTTTCTTGTTGTTCTTTTTCTCTTCTTTCTTCTTCTTCAAGTTCAGCTATTTTAGCATCTATCATTTTTACAACATCATCAACATTAAAAGCTTCTTTATCATTAGATTCATTATTATTAGATTCTAACAACTCATCAAATGGATTTTTCTTTGGTTCATTTTTAGAAATCAATTCATCAAATGGATTTGATTTTGGTAATGTTCCAAATGAAGAACCACTAAATGGAGAATCATCAAACGGAGAAGAGCTACCAAATGGTGAAGATGAATTACCTAACATTTTATCTATTTCACTCATTTTACTATTCATTTTTTCTTGCTTTTGAGCTTTTACAAATTCTCTTATATCAAATAATTCAACTGATTGTTTTTCTCTTTCAGTATATGTTGCTTTTGGATAGTTTCTACCCCAAGCTCCGTCTTTATTCATTTGCCAGTTAGGGGTTAATTTAGTTTTAAAAGGCATCATTCTTAATCTTAGAGCTATAGTTTCGTTCATAGACATTCTTTGTAAGTCACTTACTGTTACTAGTGGAGTAGATGCTGTTTTATCCTTTTCTTTAGATTTTACTTCTCCACACATTTTACTTAATTCTTCTAACGCTTGTAATTCACTACTTATTAGATATAAAATGTTACAGTTACCTTTTATTGTTTCAGCGTTTTCTTTACCATATACCTGAGTTAATTGAGCAAAGTTCTGAATTATAAAGGTAAATCTTATATGTCTAGAACGAGCTGCTGTTACCATGGTTGTTACATCTTTTAATGGTGGCATATTGGCAAACTCATCTAATATAAAGTTTGTTCTATATGGTAAATGCCCACCAGATTCTTGAGCAACATCAATTAGTGTTTCATAGCATTGTTTTATAAAGATTGTAGCTAGTGGATGTAATGTTTTCTTTTCATCTTGTACTATTAGGAAAACTGCTGTTTTCTTTCTTCCAATATCATGCATATCAAAGTCGCTATGGCTTAACATTTCTGACAAATTGTCACGAGATGAGAAAAGTTTTACTTTTTGTTTAAAAGTAGATAATACTCCACCTTTTGTTTCTTCAGGAGCATATACAGTACCTGATGCATTAATATATGCTGGTTTTGAAGGATCTTTACTATTAAAATACTCTTTTATGTAGTTATTATTTGGTCCACCATATCTTTCTTCTCCTAAATTAGACATTAAATTTAAACTGTTAAGATTTACTTGCTCTTCAGTGGCATCTTCAAATAATCCTAAGCTAAGTCCTGAAAAATAATCTGCTCCAGATTTTTCCCAAAACGGATCTTGACCACTATTTTTTTCATCATATAATATATTTAGGGCTAAATCATCTAATAATTCTATTGCTTTATCAGTATTTCCATCTTGGTATAATCTATATGGTAATGTCATTGGGTTCCAAGCATTACCTTTTTGTGGGTCACGAAAATTTAGTACTATAACGTTATATCCTTTTTGTCTTAGCATTTCACCTGTTTCTTGATACAACTCACCTTTTGGATCTGTTAATATCATTGATTCTCCTGCTTTCGCTAAAACTTTTATCATTGGAAATACGACAGTTTGTGTTTTACCTGAACCGGTAGATCCGATTACGACATTATGTGCTTCTCCGTCATCTACCCATATTTCTTTTCCATTATTTATAACAATTATTCCGGCGTGTTCTATTTCTTCATCATGGGGATTAATTTTCTTTAGTGTTTTTTTCATTTCTGCAGGTTTGCACCAACGAGAATATCCTTTATCTTTTTTTCCTATACTAAATCCAACACCAGATTCTCTACTAAAAATAGAATCTTTTACACTAAATGTCACACCTATCATAGCGATTAAAAATAGCATTAATGTAGCGCCAATATATTCTGGTTTAAATGCTGCAAATGGAAGAAATCCATAAAATGATCCTGTTTTAGCTAAAGAACTAGCATTTAATACTACTAATGCACATATATATAATAATGCTATTGCAAATATAATAAATATTTTTAAATCCTTTTCTTCTACACTGAATTTCATAATGCCCTCCAATTACTAGAATTATTATATCATACTAGATGATAACTATCAATTATTTTTTTATTATTTTTATTTTGTTTAATATATGTAAAAATAGTTTTCAATTAATTTATTGAAAACTATTTAATACTAATCAGGTATTTTATTTTTACTTTCACTATATTTTTTAAATTTTTTATAAGATATATAGAATAATAGTAGTAATGGTATTATTATTAGAAAATAAGCAATTGTATAATTATCGGTAATTTTGCCTTTATCAGTAGTTTCTGATTCATCATATACCATGTTTACAGCTTTTATATTATCTTTTGTAATATGCCAAGTATAAGTTCTACCTTTTACATAATCTGCATTACTGGATATAACTTTATAATGATTTTTTATATTAACTATTATTTCTTCTAATTCTGGATTATTCTCAAAGTAATATAGTGTTTCGGTTGTTGTTATCATAGTATAGTCATCGTATCCATCTAAATCATGATCATATTTTCTAAATATAAAAGTTTCATAAGCAGTATTAGGAGCATAAGATTTTGAAAATTTATTTCTTTTAAAATTATGTGAATAAGTTAAATTACTTAATCCATCTTTTAACGTTAGATTTGAATCATAATATTCTGTTCCTTCTATTTTTTTTGTTGGATCTATATTATTTATTTCTGAGCCTACGTAAATTGGTTCTTCAACTTTTTCAAATAATTCATTTTCGGATTGTGATGTAGCTTTAATTGTTATTTTCTCTTTATATCCTTCATCGCTTATGTCTAAATTATAATTTGCTGTGCAGGCACTACATAAAAATACTGTTATTATTATAAATAATATTCTGTTTATTTTCATTTTGCCTCCTATTTTTATGGATAATATTTTTTTATACTCTCTGCTATTGCATCTGCTACTTTATCTATATTTTTTTCATAGTTATCCATAGCACTTTGATTATCATAAAATTCTGTTTCTAAATATGTAAATGGTATATTTAATCCGTTAAGATGTCTTATGGAATATGTTGATTGGTTTAAAATTCCATTATCAGCACTATTTAATGTTTTTGCTATTTTACTTCTAATTTCTGTATTTATTGTTGCTGCTCCTCTACAATTTCCACTATCACATAAAGTTGCAACACCTTTTACTGTGTGAGTTTCACTAGCATTGAAATGTATTTCTATAGCATATTTGTAATTGCTAAATTTTATATTATTTAAAGTGTTAGCCTTTCCATTTTCTACATTTTTTAGTTCTCCATATAATGATCTACTAGTGCTTTTATCATTAAGGTTTTCACCCAATAATTCGTTTGCTATATCTATATCACTAGATTTATATCCCTTTGATATTAATTTGGTTTTTAATAATTTAATTAGTTTTCTTGTTTCTGTTTCTTCATCATAAGTTGATGTTGGTGCTTTACCTCTACATTCATTAGGGAAATTATTACAATATGGTGAATATGAGTGACCAGCTACTAATAATATTTTTCCCTTGCCGGTACTTGTTTTATCATTTTCCTTATTATTTGTATCATTTTTTGGTTGTTGAATATTTTCACAATTATTAGAATACCAGTTAGTCATATCTATAATTTTGTAAGTATGACTTTCATTTAAAGTCGTGTGGGTTGTAAATTGAATAGCTCCATGCTTTGCTCCTCCAGATGTGGATTCCGCAGTAATTATGGAACCATCACCATTGTTTTTGACTACTAATCTTATATGACCATTTGCTCCTCCACCTTCATCAAAAACCATGATATCTCCAGGCTTTGCGTCTTTTAAAGGAATACTTTTACCGTAATTGCTTATAAAACCAGGTGTGGCGTCTGAACTAAATTTTGAAGAACATCCGTTTCTAATTGCCCATGATACAAAACCCGAGCAATCGAGGCTAAAAATGGTTCTCTCCCTTCCTGCTGCAGCATTGTAATCAGAATAAGAGTATTTTGATCCATTTTCACCCCATCTTGTATCTACTCCCATTATTAATTTGCCATCATGTCCTCCACCAAACCAATATGGTAAATAATATCCTTTTTGATATAATCCATATATTAGCGATTGACCGGCAGCAGCTACTGCTGCTCCTGTTCCATGGCCAGCCTTATCTACATTACTACTTATATAATTATTTAATTCTCCTACACCTTTTTCACCTAATGCATTAGTTATCGGTGTTCTCAATTCTTTAGCATTATCGTATACAACGGGATAATCCTCTAAATCTATAAAGTTTCCATCTCCGCCAGTGTAAGTTGCTTTACAATAGCTACTTAATTTATATACACTTTTATTGGCATAATCTTCAGCATCTGGCTTACCACTAGTAGCTGTACTTTCTAGTATTTCTGAATACGTTTTCCCAGCTTTTGCTTGGTCATTCCAATAATGTTGTGTTTTATCTTTATATTCTGTAGCTGTATCCCAACTTAAACTTACTACACTGTGATTGTAATCTTTTGGTAAAAATAAATCTCCATATGTGTCTTGGTAATATTTGTGAAAAGTTGTTAAATCTTCTTCTGTAAATATTCTTTTACCATCATAATTTTCTAACCCAGAATGAACAGAATCTCCGGGGCATGTTCTAGATGACGTATAATAACAGCCTTTATTTAGATCACACCATTGTTGCCAATTTGTACCAGCATTGGCTGTAATTGATTTCGTAGAACTATTATATCCTCCTCTAGAGAGAACATAAGTTTTTGATGAAACATATTGTGATTTTACAAAATGTTCTTGAATACTTGAACTAGTACCATCACATGCCCCTATTTCCGGGCATGCAACTCCCATTATGTAGTCTTCTAAACTAATTGTACCATATATTTCATTACCATCGTATGAAATTACTGTTACTTTTGTTTCTTCATAATTACATTCACTCTCATAAACTAGATGTCCTCCTGATGAAGAAGATGGTTGTTTAATTATACCTAAATCTATGGCAACTGATATTACCATTAGTACTATAAAAAGAATAGGTATTAGAATACAAAGACTAATAATAATTATAACTGGTTTTTTTTTGATTTTTTCTTTTATTTTTGCCTTTATTACAGCTTTAATGCTATTGTTGTCAGAACTATTATTTTCTAATTCTTCCGGTTTTTTTTCGTTATTCTCTAATTCTGGTTCTTGGCTTTCTTCTTGTTCGTTTTTATTTTGTTCTTCTACTCTTTTTCTATTAGCTGCATTGTTATTTACTTGATCCAATAGCTATTCACCACCTACTCTTGGATTATAATCCTCCGGCACGTCCAAATGATTCTAATTCATCTGCAGTAACTACTACATTAATTTGCATTCTTCTGTTGCCACAAACAAACAGACCATTTCCTTGGCTGTATCTTTTAATATTCTCTATTTCATTGTCGTTTAAATCAATTAATCTACTTAAATCTTCTGCTGCTTGTTTCTTTAATTGCATAACTAAATAATATGATGCGTTGTCAAATATTGCTTTACCATGCATTATCATATTATCTCCAACAAAGTCTGTTGGTTGTTGAGTAATA
>CACXFI010000077.1 GCA_902766875.1 uncultured Erysipelotrichaceae bacterium
ATTCCTAAAGTAACTCCTAAAGTTGATTTTAGGACCATTAGTAAGATTAATCTTGGTGTGGAATTTAGTGGATTAACTATTAATTCGTTACAAGAGCAATTTGAATTAGAAGTTGATGAACATAATAAACCTATTGGTTATTTTGTATATGTGGAATTATTTGATAATAGTGAACGAGAAGGCACTCCTAGATATGGTAAAATAAAATTATCTGTAGAAGAAAATGATATAAAAGTTGATAGCTTTGAATTTGATAATTTATTACCTGATTATAAATACTATTATAAATTATATGCTCATTTAAAGCAAAAAAATGGTAATTATGAAAAAATTGAATTATTTGATGCAAGTAATACTAATAGTTATGTTAATTCTACATATGAAGTATCTACTTTAAGTGCTAAAGAGATATTTGATATGAATTTATACGGTTCTGGAGTTGCTTTTAATGCTAGACATAGTGTTAAGTATTCTGGTAGAAATTTTGAATTTCAGTATTCTGCTAGTTCTTATAAACACTATAATTTAAAAGTGCAGCTATTAGATCCTCAAGGTAATGATTATTTTGGTGTAGATCAATATGGTAATGAAAGACATGTAATTGTTTCTTATAATAATCTTGGTGAACATGATATTCATAATCTGGATAATTTAAATGGTAGTGTAAAAATTAGAGGTGCTTTAGATGATGATTTTGTTTATGGGAATAATTACTATACTTTAGTATTAACTGCTGTGTCTAATAATGATTTGCATAGTGAACTAGAGCTTTATAGGACTCCGTTAGTTCATAATGTTAGTGGAAATTCTTATAGGCAAATAAATATTTCTGAGTTAGGAGAACTTGAATTTTCTATTGTTCCTAGTTCGTCTATAGAAGATGGTGTTTTTGATGACAATGGAAAAGTTAAATCAAAAATTGTTACAACAGTATCTGTAAAAAATGATCCTGATAAGATAATTTTATATAATTTACAAGATGATAGTCTTGATAAATATGATATTTCAAATTATGAAAAATCTCAAAGAGGTAAATATGTTGTTAGTTTGCTAAATTCTAATTTGGAAAAAGTTGGTGATTCTATTGAATTAAATGCTAATGTTGCATCGCCACCTCCAGTAATTTTTGAAGATTTAGAATCTGATACATATTATTATGTAGAGGTAGAGACATATATATATAGAAATAATGTTAGTCTTACTGATAAAATTTCGAGATTTACCCAAAGGCAAATAATTTATACTTCTAGTACTGATGATATATCGTTAGGATCTAATGTTAGTCTTTCTGCTTTAACAAATTCAATAACACTATCTTATAATGGTTTTAGTAATTTAGATAAAATAGCTAAAATACATTATTCGCTTAGACCTACGCAAACAACTACTAGTTCATATCCAGAAGGTGATAAATTATTATCAGATGGTTATATATTTAATTTTAATGGTTCTGAAGCTACATTTACAGTTGATTTAAAGGTAAATAATAAGCCATATTCATTAGTTAATAATAAGAAGTATGATTTTACTGTTCAGTACTATACTAAAGATGAAAATGGGGAATTTAAAAAATTATTTGACCAGAATCAGGTATTTAGTTTTACGTTTAAAAAATAGGAAGGGAGATAAATATGAGAAAATATGATAAGAAAAATAAGAGAAATATTGGTATTATATTAGGTATTGGTATATTTATAATTTTCATATTTTCTTATTTTGTCTATAAAGATATTTCTATATCTAAAATTGAATATAATATTTTATCTGGATCGTTACTATATGATGTAGATAAAAATATGATTAAATTAGATAAAGATGGTATTATAAAGAAAAAATGGGGTAATAAATATTATTTAATATATAATGATAAAAATTATTTATTAGGTAATGATAGTGTTGTATATACTCCTAGTAATGGTAATATATTATTATATGGTAAATATTATGAGATAATGGAAGATGCTACTGTAGAAATACATGAGAATGAAACAAAATTGGAAAGTTCATTAGTATCTAGATTTTATAAAATAGCTGATAGAAAATATTTATTAGTTTCTTCCAGTATTTATACTGATAATAAGGAATTGGATACTAGCAATTATTTAATTGTTGAATTAGATAAATTGGGTAATGCTACTTTGAATAATCATGAAGTGAATGTTAAAACTTTTAAGGAGACTGTAATTAATACACCTGATTATATCTTTGATATAGCCAATGAGGTGTTAATATACGGTGAAAATAAAATTGATTTAAAGAAAATTATTGGTAGTACTAATGAATATGAGTCTAAGGACATATTAGTAGATGAAAATCCTAGTGATAGTGGAGACGGAACAGGAACTGGTGTTAATAATAATCAAGATAATGGGGCTGTAAATAATACTACAACATTTGAAGGTAATAATGGTGATAATAGAAATAATGCTACTGTTAAAGAAACAATAGAAGTATCTAAGAGAACATCTGTTATAAGAGTTATACCTGGGATGTCTTCTGTATCTATAGATTATGTAGTATATGATCCTAAAGATGAATATGAAAGTGTTTATGTGGAGTTAGTAAATCAGGATAATAATACTTCTACGACTGTTTATTTAAATAAAAAAAGTACTAATATTAATATTAGTAATCTAGTTCCTAATACTAAATATAAGCTATACTTTAATTATACTTATTATGAAGGGAATAATTTAAAAAATTATAATTATAGTACTGTTGATGTTACTACTAAGAGTCCTGTTATTTCAATATCTTTAAATAATATAAATGATAATAATATAGGATATAATATAAAATTAGATGATAAATATAATATAGAGAGTGCTACTATAGAGGTAATAGTTGATAATGAAGTAATCGCTAGTGATAATAAGTCTGGTATAGGTATAGTGGCTAGTTTTGGTGGTAATATTGATATATCTAATTATGATTTAACTGATAAAGTTGTAATAGTTAAGCTTAGTAATATATCGTTTGATGGATATAATTATAAAACTAATAATTATTATAAATTTAGTTATTAGGAGGTTATAATGAAAGATAAATTGAATAATATTAAAAAGATTATTAGGGATAATAGTAAGGTAGTGGTTCCTTTAATAGTAGCTTTAGCTATATTAATTATCTTGTTTGTTACATTATATTTTTATAAATATAATAGTTATCATAAAGATGAAAAATTGAATTTTTATAATTATACTACTAGTGCTAAAAATGAATTTGAAGGATTACTTAGTAGAAATAGGAAAAATGAAATAATTAGTTTTGATGTTGGTAAAGATATATATTTAGGAAATTATCCTGTATATAATAGAAAAGAAAAAATAGTTATATTTCCAAGTGAAATGAATGTTGTATATGCTACTAATGAATTTGTTCAATATGGAATAAATTCTTATAGTTATTTATATTATGATATTAATGATTATAAGTTAATAGATAAAGGGTATAATGATTATATAAAACATACTTTTTTATATGATGGTAAAGATTTATATTTCTTTTTGGATAAAGTTAAACTTAGTATAGGTGATAAAAATATAGAGCTTAGTCCATTATCTATGGTGGTTGGTAATATTGGAAATAATATTGTTTATTATGACTATGAGAGTGATAAAGCAGAATTTATTGAATATACTAAGCAAGATGTAGTTATAAGTAATAAGTATTATAGTGTTAATATTATGCAGGATAA
>CACXFI010000078.1 GCA_902766875.1 uncultured Erysipelotrichaceae bacterium
AGATTATAAAACCCCAATTCAGTATAAAACCGAATTAGGGTTCTAATAAATCTTTTTTAAGTGTCTACTTTTTATTGACTAATTCATAATCATTTGATTATATCTTTTTTATTTCTTCTATCTTATTATCAATATCCTCTTTAAAGAATTTATAAGTAGTAATTAATATTATCGCTACAGGTAAAGCTATAACTATACCCCAGAATCCACCTAATATACCACCTGCAAATACAGCAAAAATAGTTACCAATGGATGTAATTGATTAGATTTACCATATACTCGAGGACCAATTACATAACCATCTAAAGTAGGACATACTATAATTACTATTACAGATAATATAAATAATTTAGTACTAATAACAGATGCTATTAATAAAGCTAATACATTTACTATTAAAGCTCCAAAATAAGGAATAATATTAGTAACAGCAGCAAGTATTCCAAGTACTAAAAAGTTAGGATGACCTATTAGTAAAAACACTATCGTATACTCAAAAAACTGAATAATCATATTCTTTCCCATACCAGAGAAATAATTAGTAATTTCATTATCTAATTTACTAACATATCTATACCCTCTATTTTTCTGAGCTTTTAATTTTTTCTTAATATATAGTCTTATTTTATCCATATCAAACAAGAAATATACAGCTACACATAATGTTACTATCATATTAGTAATTATATTAATACTAGTATTTAATACATTAATTGCACCATTAGATAAATATTTACCCAAACTACTAACTAAATCTGTAGACATTTCTTTTAAAGAAGTTTCTAATGTCCCCAAATTTAAAGAATATCTATCTGAAATACCAACTATAAATGTATTCAAATTATTTATAAACAATAATGTTTGTTCATACAACATTGGTATAACTATTATACATAATAGCACTAATAATCCCATTGAAATAAAACTTACTATAAATATTGATAACCACTTAGGGAATCCATTATCTTGCAATTTTTTAACAAATGGATATAAAGCATATGCTATACCAAAACCTAATATAAATGGAAAAGTTATTTCCAAAATTTTATCTAATATATCAACAACTAATCCACTAACTGAATGAAGCAAAAACACTATAAGTACTATTAAAGCAGCATTTACTAACTTAAAATTAATTTTATCTTTTTTCATTATCATTTTCCCTTTCTAACATTATAGTTACTGGCCCATCATTTACAAAATCGACTTTCATATCAGCACCAAATATTCCACACTCTACTTTCATATCTTTATCTTTTAACTTCTGATTAAATAAATCATATAATTTAGAAGCTTCGTCTCCACCCAAAGCTTTTATATAGCTAGGTCTTCTTCCCTTACTAGTATCTCCATATAAAGTAAATTGACTAATAGATAATATACTTCCTCCTATATCTAATAAAGACAAATTCATAACACCATCACTATCATCAAATATTCTAAGATTAATAATCTTATCTACCATATATTCAATTTCTTTTTCAGAGTCACCTTCAGTAAAACCAACTAATAACATTAAACCTTTATCTATACTACCATGCACTTTGCTATCTATTACTACTTTAGCTCTACTACATCTTTGAACTATTACTCGCATTATCCTACCTTTCTTTCTACACTTTGCACAAAATCAAAGTTTTTTAAATCATTCATAAACTTATCTAATATATCTTTATTTTCAACAAGTACTGTCATACTATATACTTTAGTATCGCTTTTGTTAACAGTAGATACACTATCTATTATTATATTATTAGTAGTAGCCTTAGTAATTATTTCTAATAATTTATCATTACTATTAGTATGTATTAAAATATCAGATTGATATTTTTTAATATCACTATTAGAGTTCCATTTTACATTAATTAATCTTTCATCTATATCAATAATATTTTTACATGTAGTTCTATGCACAGTAATACCAGAACCTCTAGTAATATAACCAATAATATTATCTCCAGGCACAGGTTTACAACAACTACTTATATTTACTTTTATTTCACTTATACCTTCTACTAAAATATCATTTTTACTGATAACAGGTTTAGCAACATTTCTATTAATTTTATCTTGAACTTTAACCTTAGGTTCTTCTTCCTTAACAATTATTTTTAAAACATTTCCTACATTATATTTAGAAGATCCTATCCCAACATATAATTCTTCAATATCCTTAAGTCCTAATTCATTTAATACTATATCTATATTTTTACTACTTAATGTATCAGATAAAGATAATCCTCTTTTCTTAACCTCATTTTCTAACTCTTCTATACCTTTTTGTCTATTATCATCTTTTTCTAACTTACTATAAAAAGCTTTAATTTTATTCTTAGCTTGTGATGTCTTAACAAATTTTAACCATCCCTTATTAGGCCCCTTACTATTTTTACTAGTATTTACTTTTATTATATCTCCTGTTTTTAATTTATATTCCAAAGGTACTATATTATCATTAACAATAGCACTAACCATATAATTACCAACTTCACTATGTACTTTATATGCAAAATCAACTGGAGTAGAACCATTGGGAAGTTCTAATACATCACCTTTTGGAGTATATACATAAATAGAATTATTTATTAATACATCATGCTTGACATTATTTATAAATTCTTGAGGTGTATCGGCAGTTTCATTTAATTCTATTATACTTCTAAATATCTGAAGTTTTTGTTCCATATCGTCTTTCAATGCTTCCCTGCCATCACTATTTTCTTTATAAGACCAATGAGAAGCTATACCATATTCAGCTATCTCATTCATATCATATGTCCTAATTTGTATTTCATATAATTTACCATCTATACCAAATACTGTAGTATGCAAAGATTGATACATATTAGTCTTAGGCATAGCAATAAAATCCTTAAATCTCTTAGGAACAGGCTTATACTTAGAATGAATAAGTCCTAAAGCCAAATAACACTCTTGTTTAGTATCTACTAATACCCTTAAAGCTAAAATATCATATATATCATTAAAACTTCTTCCCTTAGCTAATTTCTTATATATACTATAAACACTCTTAGTTCTTCCCTTAATCTCATGCTTAATACTATGCTTATCTAATAAATCAGAAACTTCCGTAATCATTTTCCCTACAGACTCATCTAATTCAGCCCTTTTATTATTTAGTTTTTCCAATATATCAAAATAAACATCTGGTTTTAAATATCTTAAAGATAAATCTTCTAATTCACTCTTAATCTTATATATACCAAGTCTATGCGCTACAGGTGTTAATATTTCTAAATTTTCTCTAGATTTTCTTTTTTGTTTCTCATTACTCATAACATCTATAGTTCTCATATTATGAAGCCTATCTGCAAGTTTAATTATAATAACTCTAGGGTCTTCAGATAAACCTACCAATATTTTTCTCTGATTAGCTGCTATTTGCTCAGTAGTACTAGCAAAATGTAATCTATTAATTTTAGTGACACCATCTACTAAAAGTGCTACATCATCACCAAATAATCTACCAATCTCTTCTTTAGTACCAGTAGAATCTTCTATTGTATCATGAAGTAATGCTGCACATATAGTAGCCCTATCTGAACTAATATCAGTAAGTATTAAAGCTACATTTAAAGGGTGTTGTATATAATCTTCTCCACTGATTCTTTTTTGACCAAAATGCTTTTTAGAAGCATATAAATAAGCTTCATTAATTAATTCTAAATCTTCAGGATTATTATCATATATACTAACCTTTTTTATTAAATCATCTATTGTTACTAATGTATTATTCATAACAACACCTCTTATACTACTTATTATATAACAAATATAATCAATTTTAAAGATAATTTTTTAATTATATTAAATAATTAAAAAAAGTACATAAAGTACTTATTTTATTTACAATCACCAGACTCTGTATATCCAACAACAAGATGTATAGGCACAAAATAACTATTAGAATAAGCATTAATCTTAGAATGATCTCCAATAGATAGGTTAACATCAATATAATACTCACCTTCAAAAACATACATTTCTGATAATTCAAAACTAAATTCAGCGGCCGTCAAAGATGAATTCATTAAACTTCTACTATTATCCACAACCAAAGAACCATTAGTTTGATTAATTATACTAAACTTATCATTATTCTTTAAATACTTTTCATACTCAGAATCATCATGAAAATAATTAGAACTTTTAACAGATACATTTTTGCTATTGCTTTCACTTATATCTAATAGTTTTACATTATAACTATAATCATAAGTTTCATTATCTCCCTTTGTTTTATACTGTTCCTCAGTAAAACTACTAACAATATAATAATCATTTTCTAAAGTTTTACATTTTTTGCTACCACCTGCAAATTTACTAACAAACCATATTAATAAAACTAAAAGAATAGCAAATATAACCACCTTTATCAATAAGCTTAGAAAGTTAAAAGAATAATTTCTTTCTTCAACAGTTGCCATATACATCACCCTTTAAGATATCTATTATCTATCTCTACAACTGTACACCCAGTATTAAAGCCACTCAAATAATACTTATGTACATATTTATTATGAGATAATTCTTCATGTACACTCTTTTTTACAATCCCTAATCCTATTCCATGAACTATTAATAATTTACTATTATTAAGAACAAGATTCTCACTAATAAAATCTTTAACAGCTACCTTAGCCATATCACCAGTATATCCATGTAAATCTATTTTAGGAATATTTTTCAAAAATACATCTTCTATGATTATCTCTTTTTTCATGATTTAATTATAACAAATTATTTATATTTTAACAACTATATATTGGCAATTTTATCAATACTTTAGTTCCCTTGTTTTTAACAGAACTATATTTAATACTACCATCATGTGCCTTAATAATTTCAATAGATAAAGGAATTCCAAGTCCACTACCCCTTACTTTAGTGGTAAAAAACATATCACCAATTTTTGATAAAATCTCCTTGTCCATACCACTTCCATTATCGCTAATTTCAATATAATACTTATCATCTTTTAAATAACTTTTTATTTTTATCTCACCCTTATTATTAATCGATTCAATACTATTCTTAATAATATTAATAAATACCTGTTTAAGTCTACAATAATCACCATCAACATATATTTCATCGCCATTATCATTATAATATATTTTAATTCTATTATAACAAATAGTCTGCATTTCCTCACTCACTTCATTAATAAGCATATTTATATCCAAAATATCTTTAGATAGTTTAATTTTATTAAATTCCATAAAATCGTTCATAATATTTAAACTTCTATTTATTTCATCACTCATTATAGGAATATACTTTTTAATTTTATTTATATCTTTTACATCAAACATATCCAAATAACCTTTACAAACTGCTATAGGATTCTTAACTTCATGAACTATTTTAAACAAAGAATTTTTAAGTTGCATATCATGTTCCATATTAGCACTAGTCATATATAAATTAGTAATATTATCTGTTATTTTAAACAAATATATAACAAAAAATGGAACAATATAAAAAATAATAGATATCAAAAACATTTCTAATATAGACATAAAATTATAATTACCATTTATATAAAAATAATATATAGATAAATAAAAAGCTTCTATAATAGATATTATTGTTACTAATTTATAATCATCATATTTTCTATTACATATAGTATATATAAAAAAGTATACAACATATTTTAATATAAGAATATAAATATTAATATTATATACTACATATAAATTAATTATAACTATACAAGATAAAATAATACCAAGAATACTCTTTCTTTTCAAATAAGAAATAACAATAGGAATATTTAAAAATAATAAAATTTCCTTATCAACACTATATCTAAAAACCAAATATAAAGAACTAACTAAACTAATAGTAAAAATATAATTATTATATTTTTTATTCTCCGTTAGTGAACTATAGCAACTATAAATAAAGTAAACAAAAATAGGAAATATAATTAAAACTAAATTTAAAATTAAATTATCAATAACTATATCCATATAACCATCCCTTTCTTCATGATAAGTATAATATATAAATCTGTCTTTTTTTGTCGAATAATATACTAATAGCTAAAAAATTGTTGAAATATTTATCAAATAAAAATAGAAGTAATAAATTACTTCTATTTTTATTTACATTAACTTTTTTTATTTACAAGTATAACCAGATGATTCTAATCCAGATTTTAATTCAGGAATATCATCTTCTTTGATATCTTTAAAGTCATCAACTGACATATTAGATAGTTTAGCAAATTCGTCAGTATCCAAATTAATAGTTACTACTACACCAGTAGAAGTTGGTTGAACATCTACATCTTTATAAGTTTTAAATTGTTCTTTCATAGTATCAACTAAAACAGTTTCATCATATTTACCAACATATTGATCTGCATATACTATTTCATTAACTAATTTAGCATTACTTATAGTTCCATCTTTAATATCAATATCAACATCTTGAGTCATTGTAAACATTGACTGATTTTGAGTATAGCTACAAGTAACCACTGTATTAGCCTTTTTACTTCCACAACCAGCTAATAAAAATACAGCTAAAACTACTAATAATATTTTTGAAAAATTCTTCATCTCCTACTCCTTCCAACTACATTATACCTAAATTTAATCTAATTATCAACACTAACATAAAAAAAGCTAGTTAATTAGAAGGACTTCTTATTTCATCTATGTACTTTTTTAATTCCCTAGCATTATTTCCTAAAATTATCTTTAATTGATTATCTATTTCAACTACACCCTTAGCTCCCAATTTCAATATTCCATCTTTATTAGCTTTATTAACATCTTTTAA
>CACXFI010000079.1 GCA_902766875.1 uncultured Erysipelotrichaceae bacterium
GCTATTATAGTAATCCTATGTTGTCTGATTTAACTATTTATAAACATAAGCCAGCTTATGATAAAGATAATAATTATATTGGTAGAAAACTAATGTATTTATTAAGAGTTATAACTAATAATAATGGTCAAAATTTATGCTATGTGTATAGTAAAGGAGCAGATTATACATATAATAAAGCTTATAAAATTACAACGCGTTATGAAAAATCTTCTCCTCAAATTTTAAAGAGAAAAAAGTAAAAAAAGAATTTTAAAAATTCTTTTTTTATTTTATAAATAAAAAAGAGTTTTTTAAAAATTTAGAGAATAATATTAGTGTATAGGGAAGAAAGGAGAAAATATGTATATAAGATTAATTATGAAATTATTAAGACTAATATTTTTTATTTAGTTATTTTGTCGATTTAATATTATAGCTAATATTGTCGAAAGGCTTTATTTAAAAAATAAATATGATATTTTATTAATAGAGGTGATTAATAGATGCTCGTAATGAATTATGAATTTAAAAGAGGTTTTTTCTTTGTAAGATTATCTGGTAAAATTGATAAATACAATTATGATAGTTTTATGATTGAATTAGATAATATTATAATTAAGACTGGTCTTAATAAAATAGTAATAAATATCAATAATGTTAAAAATATGAGTAATGAATATATAGATAAGATATTAAACTATATTAAGAAATGTTCTAAAAAAAATATTCTTATATTTATTTGTGATTCTAATACTATTATAGGAGATACTGAGATACTTAAAATTAATTGTGAAAGGGAAGTGTATAATTATATATAGAAAAGGATAGATGATTATTGAATTTAGAGATGGCTTTAGATAGTACTAATAGTCTTATTAAAGGAATTATAAAGAAATATTGTAATTATTATGAGTATGATGATTTATATCAAGTTGGTGTAATAGGAGTAATTAAGGCTTATTATAATTATAAAGATAATAAGAATGTTAAGTTTTCTACGTATGCTTATACTTATATTTTAGGTGAAGTTGTAAAATATGCTAGAGAAAATAAAGGAATAAAGACAAATGAAGATTATCGAAAACTTAACAAAAAAATTGTGGAGGCTAAAAATGTTTTAGCTCAAAAACTGATGAAAGAACCTAGTGTATTAGAATTATCTATGTTTTTAGAATTACCGGTATCGTTAATAGATGATGTTACTTTATCTACTAGTAAATTAGATAGCCTAGATAGGATTATTAATGATGATGGTAAAGAATTAACGTTATTGGATACGGTTATTACTACTGATAATAATATACCAACTGATGAAGAAATTATGCTAAAAGAAGCTATTAATAAGCTTAAGGAACCTGATAGAAGTATTATTAATTTAACATATTTTAAAGATTATACTCAGGATATGGTAGCTTCTAATTTAGGTATGAGTCAAGTACAGGTATCTAGAAATTTAGCTAAGAGTAAAAAAAAGTTAAGAAAAATATTGGAACCTTGTAAATAGAATAGGCATCTATAATTATACCTCTTAAATTAAGACATTAATATTGCTTGTAAAAAGAAGATTTATTCTTCTTTTTTTGTATATTTATATAATTTTAATTAATAATATTAGTGGTGATTATATGAATAATAATGAGTATCAAGAATTTGTTAAGAATTATACTCCTCATGAAAATATTTTTAAGAATGCATTATTAACTTTTATATTAGGTGGTATTATTGGAGTATTAAGTGAATTATTATTAGAAGGTTATTCTATATATTTAAATTTACCTAGGAAAGAATCAGGAATATTAGTAATATTAACCTTAATTGTTATATCTTCAATATTAACTGCTTTAGGAGTAATGGATTTATTAGTTAGTAAATTTAAGAGCGCACTACTTATACCTATTACGGGATTTGCTCATTCTATGACTAGTGCTTCTTTAGAATATAGAAAAGAGGGATTAGTTACAGGAATAGGTGCTAATATTTTTAAATTATCAGGTACTGTTATTTTATATGGAATAGTGTCTGTTTATTTTTTTGGAATAATAAGATTGATTTTAGGATGGTGATTTATGACAATACAATATAATAATGTTTATTTAAAAGATGGGTATACAATAGCAGGTACTTATGAAGCAGATGGCCCTTTAAGAGAATATTTTGATGATATTTATCCTAAAGATTTATATTTTGGAGAAAAAACTTTAGAAAAGGCTGAAATAAAGATGCAAACAGATAGTATCAGCAAATTATTAAATAGAAATAAATTAAATGATAAAGATATAAATTTATTAATATCTGGAGATTTGCAAAATCAAATAGCAGCTTCAAATTATACAGCTAGAAATTTTAATATTCCTTTTTTAGGTATATATAATGCTTGTGCTACTTTATCAGAGGGTATATCAATTGCCTCTTCTTATTTAGAAAATAAAAATTTTAATAATATAGTTATTTCTACTTCTTCTCATAATATGGTAGCTGAAAAACAATTTAGAAATCCTACTGAATATGGTGCTTATAAGCATAAAACAACTACTTTTACAGCTACAGGTGCTTGTTCTATTCTTCTTACTAATAAAAAAACTAATATTAAAATAGAATCATCGACAATAGGTAAAATTATAGATAAAGGTATTACTGATGTAAATCATATGGGTGCTGTAATGGCTCCTGCAGCAGCTGATACTATCTATAGACATTTGCATAATTTAAATAGAGATCCTAATTATTATGATTTAATAGTAACAGGTGATTTAGGTGTATATGGTAAACAAATATTAATTGATTATATGAAAAAAGTATATAAATTAGATATTAGTAAAAATTATAACGATTGTGGATGTATGTTATTTGATATAGGAAAACAACCAGTATATGCTGGTGCTAGTGGCCCTGTATGTAGTGCTTTAGTTATATTTAGCTATATTTATAAAGAGATGAAAAAGAAGAAATTAAAAAAAGTACTTATAGTACCTACAGGTGCTTTATTTTCTCCAACTTTATTATTTCAAAAAGAATCTATACCTAGTATTAGTCATGCGATAGGAATAGAGGTGATTAAATGATTTATTTAGGATCATTTCTTTATTGTGGTATAGTATGTATGATATCACAAATAATATTAGATAATACTAACCTAACTCCAGGACATGTTACTAGCTTATTTGTAGTAATAGGTGGATTTTTAGATATATTTGGTATATATGATAAGATAGTATTATATTGTGGAGCTGGGGCATTAGTTCCAATAACATCATTTGGTCATTTACTAGTTCATGGTGCTATGGATATGGCAGGAGATATAGGTATAATGGGACTTACTATGGGAGCCTTTAATTTAACAGCAGCTGGTATAACAGTTGCCATATTCTTATCATTTGTTCTAGCTTTAATCTTTAAACCTAAACATTAGTATTTTTGTTTGATAACATACTAAATATCAAATATGTCTATTATCTAATATTTACTTATTAAAATTATTATGCTATTATTAATATAGAATAGGAGTGAATATATGAAAAAAATAATATATATAATACCCATACTATTATTAATAATAGTATTACATAATCCAATAAGTACTACAATAGTAGAATCTAATAAATATAGAATACCTGCCAATCCAGCCTTTGATGATGATAATTTTTATAAATGTGTAACAAATAGATTAGGAGTATCAGAAGATACAAATCTTACTGATGAACAACTAGCAAGTATTACTGAATTATCTTGCTATAGTTATAGTGATGATTCAGCTAAAATATCAAGTGCTAAAGGATTAGAAAAATTAACAGGGCTAACTCTTTAACTCTATCTAATAATCAACTAACAAGTATAGATTTAAGTCATAACATAGCCTTACAAAGTTTAGCCTTATATGATAATCAACTAGCAAGTATCGATGTAAGTCAAAATACAGCCTTAACATATTTGTCTTTATATAATAATCAACTAACAAGTATCGATGTAAGTCAAAATACAGCCTTAACATATTTGTCTTTACATGATAATCAACTAACAAGTATCGATGTAAGTCAAAATACAGCCTTAACAGAATTGTCTTTATCTAATAATCAACTAACAAGTATCGATGTAAGTAATAATACTAATTTAAATAGATTATTAGTAGATGAAAATGTGGAAGTTACTGGAGCTAATGATAATTTAGATATACTTTATGCCCCTTTATACTTATTTTCAGGATCTGATTTAAGATTCAGTGAAAATCAATTTGGAGATGGAAAAGAACATGAATATACTATAAATGTTAGTAATAGTATAGATAAACTAGTAGTTGGAATTGATACAGCTAATAAAGGTTATTATTATAATTGCTCTGATGATTCTGTTTTATGTGGAGGATTTTATTTATTCATGTTAATAGAACAGGCTATTGGAAGTGGAGGTGTTACTATTAATGGAGAAAATATAGATACAATAGCCTATGTTGAAGAAGTTATAGATCTATCTGAGGAACAATGCAATAATACTTATCCATGTGAAGTAAAAAAAGATGATGAGTTAGTTGCATTGTTAGAGAGTCAATATAATTGGAAAATATATAAGAATGGTGAAGAAATATTTACGTTGAATTATGATTATCAAAATGGTAATCAAAAAGAATATATATATTTATCAGAATTAGAAGTAGGTAAGAATGTTTTGATAATGGATTTAGGAGAATCTGGTAAATATACTATAAATATAATAAGAAGTAAAAAAGAATTAAATAATGATCCTAATAAGGAACTAGAGGATATAGCTAAAGATATTGTAGATAGTAATAATATAGATGTAGTACCTGATACAGGTATGTTTACAGCTATATTATTATCTATATTGTCTATAGGTATAGTAGTAGAATTATATTTTGTATATTATAGGAAAAAAGTAAAGAACTAGAAATGAAGTGATATAATAAAAGTAGACAGATAAAAAAAGAACTGTTTACTTTTTAATTTGTTAAAATATAGTTAGGAGGAATTGTAA
>CACXFI010000080.1 GCA_902766875.1 uncultured Erysipelotrichaceae bacterium
GCATGATATCACTTCCTTAGTTCTTAAGGATATTATAACATGTTTTTTTAAACTTTTTATTATAAATTGAAATAATTGTCAAATATAGTTATTATTTGTAAAGTTATAATAAAAAAGAGAATACTCTCTTTTTATTCATCTATATTTATTAATTCATAATCTATAGTACCAAAACCTAATTCATTAGCAGCTTCAATAGTATGTTCTCCGTGTCTTGAATTTACTCTTTCTAAGAAATGTTCTTTACCTTCATCGTTAGAATTTTTTACTAAATCAATACAAGCTTTATCGATAGCGATTGGATCTGTGCTAGCTAGTATTCCTATATCTTTTAGGCATGGGTCTTCAGCTACTGCACAACAGTCACAATCTACTGACATATTTTTCATGATATTTATAAATAAGATGTTGTCTTTAAATTTATCTACTATAGACGATGCTGCATCAGCCATTGATTCTAGAAATCTATCTTGTTCTGGTAAATGACTCCATACATAATCAGGATCTTCTGTTGTTCCTGCTCCATGAATGTAGGCTTTTCCTTTTCTTGATGCACATCCTATTGATAATTGTTTTAAAGCTCCTCCAAAGCCTCCCATAGGGTGTCCTTTAAAATGGGATATTACTAACATAGAATCATAATTATCTAAGTGTGTTCCTACATAGTTTTTATTAATTACTTTACCGTTAGGTATTTCTAATTCTAGATCTCCTTCTCTATCCATAATATCGACATTAAAGTGTTTACTCCAACCATGTCTTTCCATTAATTTATCATGATCTTCATTATTAGTTCTATCTCCATCGTAGGCTGTATTACATTCTACTATAGTTCCTTTAGTATATTCTATTATTGGTTTCATATACTCTGGTCCTATATAATTTTGATTACCTTCTTCTCCTGAATGAATTTTAACAGCTATTTTACCAGATAATTCTTTTCCTAGTCGTTTATACATGTTGACAATACTTTCTCCACTTATTTCTTTAGTGAAATATACTTTACTTTTTTCCATTTTATCTTGTCTCCTTTTCTATTATTATATATTATAAATTATAGTATATATGTGTGGTAAAATAGTAACCATTATAATAGCTAGTAAGTATAATATAGCTGGAATTAATTTTGAGAATTCTTTTGTTTTAAAATAATCAGCTAAATTATATATTATTGCTAATGTAGTAGCTATTATTATTAATAATATAACTATTCCTAAGTAAATATAAATATTTGTTGGATTATCTGATAATAAGGGATTATTTATAACTTTACCTACTATTGGTACTAACATTATCATTAATCCTGTCATGCCATGTGAGAATAAAAATATTAATGGTATTCCTTTTCCTAATAAACTACTACAATAACCGGTAATAAAAAATATAAGTCCAAAATAATATGTAAATAGGATATTAATATTTAAATTTATCATTCCTAGAATGGCTATTACTATAAAGATTATTATCAATATTTTATTATATTTGTAATTAGTTGTTTTTTGATAATTAATAAAATCTTCATATGTTTTTAGCTTTAAAACCAACTTATTTAATTCTTTTTCTGTTTTTTCTGGATATTCTTTATATATTTTATTTAATTTTTCAATATTACTATTATAACTATTATTCACTACTATTCTCCTTTTTATCTTTTTATATTATATCATACTTTTGTCTTGTTATGTAATATTTTTAGAATATAGGCTATTAGATAGGCTATAGATAAGACTACTATTATCCATATTATTGAGGCTAAGATAGATTGTTTTTTTATCATTAAGAATGGATATGGTCCTTCTACTATGTCTAAGATATTTAGTATTATAATTATTATTCCATATATTAAAGTCATATTCATACCTAGGATATTATCTTTTGTTGTAAATTTATTGAAATTATCAAAGAATAAGAAAGTTATTATTCCTAATATTGGACATAGGAAATGTTGATATAATAATTCTTTATAAAATAGGAAATATATATAATTGTAATTATACATGGGTGCTAAGATAAATATTACTACAATAAATGTTACTGTTAGACAGATAGTTGTAGTGTATTTAAATATTTTTAACCAGTTTGGTATATCTTTTTTTGTTAAAAGATAAATAGTAAATATTAAAGAAGATATAAGAGCTAGGATATTACTATCTACAGTATAGTATTCTATTGCTAATCTATTGTGAAGATTAACCGATATTATTAGAGATATTATTTCTAATATTACTATTAGGCTATTTAATATTATAGATATTTTTCTTTTATTCATAATTACTCCTCTTATAAATCTAATTCCATATAGATAGAATTATCCATAGGGCTATTGTTATAGCTTCCTATTTCATAAAATCCATATTTTTTATATAAATTAATTGCATTAGTTAGAAATGGTAAGGTATCTAATAGCATATATTTATATCCTATATCTTTAGCATCTTCTATTATTTTTTTTACTAAATACTCTCCTAAATGATTATGTCTATATTGTTCTTTTATATATAGTCTTTTCATTTCACAACTATCTTTATCTATTTTTTTTAGTGCTATACATCCAGCTAGATTATTATTAAAATATAGTAAGTATAATCTGCCATCTGGTAAACCATATTTATATTCTAAATTATTTAATTCTTCATCATAATTTTGAATACCTAGATATTCTTTAAATTTAGGATCATTTTTTACTAACATATTAGTATATTCTGTAAATAATTCTTTTACTTCCTCTTTATAATTATAAGCTAATTTTAATTCTATATTATTCATAATATCTATAATCCTTTTAACATTTCTTTAATAGCTCTTCCTCTATGAGAAACTTTATTTTTTTCTTCTTCTGATGCTTCTCCGAAGGTTTTATTTAAATCATTAGAATAGAATATGCAATCATATCCAAAATCTTTATCTCCTAATTCTTCTTCATTAATTCTACCATAAGTTTTACCAATAAAAGTTTTATATTCATCATTAGGATAATATACTACTATAGTACACATAAAATAAGCACTTCTATCTTTATTTTGTAATTCTTTTTGTAATTTATCTCTATTAGCTTGGTTATCACCATGGACTCCTGAATATCTAGCACTATAGATACCTGGTTCTCCATTTAAAGAATCAACACATAAGCCACTATCTTCTCCTATTACTATATAATCTAAATTCTTTTCTTTTAGATATTTACTTATAGTTTTAGCTTTTATTAGGGCATTTTCTTCAAATGTTTTACCATCTTCTTCTATTTCATTAGAATAATCTATATCTTTTAAAGTTATTATATTGTAATCTTTAAGTATTTCTTTATATTCTTTTAGTTTATGTTTATTAGAGCTAGCTAAGACTATTGTTTTCATATTAATTTCTCCTTTTAGTTTTTTTGATACTTAAATAGTAATCGTATACTTCTTTCCAATTATTTACTTTTATAAAAGGAACTTCTTCTTGAGAATTAGCTTTACTCTTAAATAAGCATGGATATTTAACAACATCTTGTACTTGCCTTAAGTTATCAATCGTATCTTCTATAAATAAATCTATATTCTCGTCTAGACATGCTAGTCTTTTATCAAGGGTGCAGATTAATTTATCATATTCAATTCCTAATTTTTCTAATTGATTTTTAGTGATTTCATTTGGATTATCATAAATTTCTCTGTCTCTTGCTGTGATAATTATTATTTTATTTCCATCATTTTTAAGTTTTTTTATATATTTGGCTACATCTTTTTTAGGTGGTATATTTTTTAAAATTTTATGATATATACTTTTACCAAAATCTCTTTCATTATATCCTTTAGGCAAAGTATTATAAGAAATATTATTTTCTTTTAAATATTCTATATCTAAATTATAATATTCAGCTACATATGGCATTAAATAGTCAAATGTATCTGTTATTGTATCATCTATATCTATACCTATATTCATATTTACTTCTCCTTTAATTATTATATCATGTAAAATATTAAAGATAAATATAATAATTATATTTTTTAGTTAGTACTAAATTTATTTATTATGTTATAATTAATTAAAGATATGGTGATTATATGAAAAAAAATATATTTATATATTTATTGTTAATTATTTTTATAGGTACTTTTATATATAGTTTAATTAATATTATTAGATGGTATATTGATGTTAGGAATACTAATAGTGTTATAGAAGAGATAAAAGATATTGTGATTATTAATGATGTAGAAAGGAAAGATAGTAAATTTATGGATATAGATATTACTAAATTAAGAGATACTAATAGTGATACAGTTGGGTGGATTAAGATAGATGGTACTAATATTGATTATCCTTTTGTTAAGACTAATAATAATGATTATTATTTAACTCATTCTTTTGATAAATCTTATAATAATGCGGGATGGGTATTTATGGATTATAGAAATGATACTAGTTTTAGTGATGATAATACTATTTTATATGCTCATGGGAGATTAGATAAGACTATGTTTGGTAGTTTAAAAGATACTTTAGAGAGTGATTGGTTTAATAATTTAGATAATCATATTATTAAAGTATCTACAGAGAATGAGAATAGTTTATGGAAAGTATTTAGTGTTTATAGAATACCTACTACTGATGATTATATAACTATTAATTTTGATGATATGGGATATGAGCAATTTATAGATATGATTAGTAAAAGATCTGTACATAATTTTAATGTTGATATAGATAATGATGATAAAATACTTACTTTATCTACTTGTTATAATAATAGTGATAAGGTTGTATTACATGCTAAGTTAATAGAAAAGGAAAGTAAATAATACTTTCCTTTTATTTTACTAATTTATTTCCATTGTTTATTATATGTTTGTAATAATCTATACCTGTTATTTTGATTATTTTTTTCTCTATTTTATTAAAATTATCTAAGGCAAAAGTTTTATCTATATGATGAATATCTGTTCCAAAATAATCTATATATTCATTTTTTAACATATATTTTAATAATTTTTGGGCTTTCTTTCCATAATGTCCTAATATACTTGAAAAATTAGATTGAAATAATAATCCTTCTTCTTTTAATTTATCGACTAATTCATAGTCATCTTGGAAGTAGCTGTATCTTTCAGGATGAGCTAATATTGGGATATATCCTTGAATTTTCATTTCATAAACTATATCTTCTAAACCTAATATTTGATTATGAAATGGTATTTCAAATAGAAGATATTTACTATTGTTTAAGGTATATATTCTATTTTCTTTTATTCCTTCTATCATATTATCATGAATAAATATTTCATTACCTAGATAAATATTTATATCAATATTATTCTTTTTTTCATTTTATCACTACCTACTATATAAAGTATAGCATAAATATTTGTTAAGGTAAACAACAAAACGTTATTTTTGTCAACTATATGTCTAATCTACTAATATAAAACATAAAAATCAAGGGTTATAATTAACCCTTGATTCTTTTTAAATATTTTATTTACTTATATAATAAATACCTATGTATCACACTTATTATGATGGTTTATATTATAGGTTTTTAAGTGAAAGATACAAAAGTACTCTGGTTAATAACTAAATACTTTTATAAATACTTAGTATTTCTTTAATTTTTTTGTTTTAGTTTTATTAATGTTATATTTTATAATATTAATATATTCTTCTTTTGTCTTTTCAGCAATATTTTTTAAATCATTCTTGTTAAGTTTAAGAAATTTTCCTCCATCTAATAATTCATCCATTGTTTGTACTTGATATTTAGATGCTTTATCAAGTGACTTGAACATTTTATTGGATAATGATTCATTTATTTTATATAATTTAGATATTTGTATGTAATAATTACCTACATAACCTATAAATGCACCATTTTTAATTGTTGAATCAATAGTATCAATTAAGTTATCTACATTTTTGAATATTGGTTCTAATAAATTTGGTTCATAATATAATACTAAATGAAGTTTTTTCTCTAGATCATTTCCATTTATTATACTGTTCTTTAATTTATTGTAGTATGGGCTTAGCGCTATCATATTTATATATGGTTGTACTGCTGAACGCATGAATAGTTGACTAAAAAGTTGTTCTCTTAAGCTTTCATTTTCATCTGCAACTTTTGATACGAAGTCATAAGGTAAATTCCATGATTCTTTTAAAAACTCATCATAACTATATAATATAGTTTTTCCATCTTCATCTACATATTTAATATAATCCATAATACCCCTCCAAAATTGAAAACTATTATATATGATTTATATAAATTTGTCAATTATAAGTTAATTATACGCAAGTATATCCTCTATCTATCGGAAGTATTACTCCTGTTATATAACTTACTTCTGATAAGATACTTACTTTATCTACTTGTTATATTAATAGCGATAAAGTATTACATGCTAAGTTAATAGAAAAAGAAGGTAAATAATTATTTTACTTTCTTTTTTTCATATTTTTTACTACCCTTCTCTAAAGCTTTTTTAACATCTATCCAGTATCTTTGGAATACTTTATCTTTATATTCTATTTCGTTTTCTAATACTCCGCAACTATTTTGGATAGTTTTAGCTGATCCTAGATTATCTTTATAACATGTTAATAAAACTTTATCTAAACCTTGTTCATCACAAAACTTTAAAGCTAGATATAATTGATAACTATTATAACCTTTTCTTCTTTCTGTTGGTCTTATTCCATATCCTATATGGCCACCATGAATAAGTAATTCTTCATTTAATTTTAGTCTTATATTTATCATACCTATTAATTTATTATCATCTTCTCTAATTAGCATAAATGTTTCTGCTGGTACTCTGTCTGGAATTATTCCTTTTCTATACATTTCATTTCTTTCTAACCAGGCATTATAATTGTCAATATATTTATCTAAGCCACCGGACCCATTTATTTCTGATTTATAATCTATAAATTCTTGAATATATTCTTTAGCTTGCTTTTCATATTCTTTAGTTGGTCTAATTAATTTTAAATTTTCCATAATATCACCTCTTATTTGTTCTCTTCTTAGTTTTAAAATAATCTACAATCATATCAGCAACTTCTTCTGGTAATAAAATAGTATTGTCAATTTTTAAATGATTATTGCAAATCGTTTCACCTTCATTTGAATTCAATCTATATTTATCCATTGACTCTATTAAATCTTTATTACTTCTTTCAATATCATTTTTAGAAAATTTAGATGCCAGTCGATGGGGTGTTACATTTCTGTCTAATCTAGTTTTAACATCAGCATACAATTCAACAAAATAAAATGTTCCACCTGACTCTTCGAATTGTTTTTTTAAATTATTTAAGTAATTTATATCGTCATCACAATTAAACGCTGTAACAAAAGTAAATATTAAATCAATATTATTTTTTGTTGCAATATTGAATACATTTTCTCTTATAAGTTTATTTAATTCTTTTTGGGCATCTGTTCCCCTTCCAAATATTTTATCTGATACTTCAATGCTATCATGGTTAACCATTAAAGAGTAACCTGTTTTTTCTTTTAGTTGTTCTGCTACTGTCATCTTTCCCACTGCTTGTGGACCAGATATCACTATTAAATTTGCCATAATTTTATCACCTCTTTCTATGTTCTTGCTATCATCAAATTACTTGATGAATATCTTTTTAGTCCTTTATTAAAAATAAGAAATGATAATAATACTAATAATATAGTTACTAATATTGATATTAGAGTTAAGTATATATTAAATTCAGTTAAGACTTTTACAGGTATATAATTTACTATTCCTACTGGTATTATTGTATATAATAATATTTTAGTTAAACCTTTAAATATACCATCTGGATATGTGGCAATGTTTACCATTAATCTATTTACAGTATCTACTATTAAATCTGATTTTTGAAACCAAAAGCTTAAACTACTAAATATTATGGTTATAGAGGTAATTATTAAGCTTCCACATATGCCAAATAAGGTAAATAGTAAAAAGTTCTTTAGAGATATTCCATATATAAATAGCATTATATACCCATATATCATATCTCCTATTGCAGATGGTTCTACATCTGTTGTTATAGCTTGAATTAAGACATTTTTAGGTTGAACTAAGAAGACATCTAATTTACCATTATTAATAGTTTCTGATAAGTCAAAGGCTTTTTTGAAAAAGAAGTGAGAAAGTCCATATGTTAAAGAAGCTATTCCCCATAATAATATTACTTGTTTTATATTGTATCCACCTATGTTCTTTTTTAGTGAGAATAATACTATCCATTGAATTAAAAAAGAGGCATTATTTAGTATCATGAATACTATATTAGTAATAAATGTTGTTTTATTTAGCATTTCTCTCATAAGAGCATATTTTATTGATAATATAGTTATTCTAATTTGATTTTTAACCACCATTAACATTTAGATTTTTCACCCCTTTCTTATAAACTAGCATACATAATGAATATGCTATTATTAAATATATTATTTGTGATATAAATATTTTTGAGAAATTAATATAAGTGAAATCTATAAGTAATTTAGCTGGTCCATATGACATGGCATAAATAGGACTATAATTTAAAATTGGTTGAACTACTTTAGGGAAATATTCTATAGGGAATATTACTCCTAGTACTAATATTAATTTACTATATAGCCAATAGATAGGGCTTGAGTCTTCTATTATAAATGATAGTAATCCTATTGATATAGTAAATAAAATGTTTATTGTTATAGCTAGTATTCCTGATAATAATACTAATATAATATTAATTATATTTAGATTTGGAAAACTTCCTAAGAATAAGTAACCTACTATTATTCCTAATATAATATAAATTAATAATCTTACTGATATTGAACCTAAATGGCTAGATAAAGAATAACCTATATAATTATATGGTTTATTTAAGTTATAAGCTATATTACCACTTTTTACGTCTAGACTTATTTTTCTACTTAATTGTCTTGCTCCAACAGAGGTCCATAATACTTCTGTTACAATTACGTACCATATCATTTGATTCATATTATAGCCATTTATTAGTTTATTAGGATCACTATAGATATATTGCCATAGATTTAAGAAGATAAATAGTAAGATAAATGTTCCAATAAAATGAGTTAAGATATTCAATATGTATTGAAAATTAGTCATTATTTCTGACTTGAAAATAAATATATATTTTTTCATTTTCTATCCTTTTTATAGATATTACTTATTATATCTTCTAATGGTATATTGGAAATATTTATATCTACTATATTATCAGGATTAAGTAATTTAATGGCATCTGCTATGCTTCTTTTTTTAGTATCTACTTCTATTTTAAGATTATAGCCTTTATCTTTTAAGATAGTTATTCCTTCTTCATCATCTAAATTTACTTTTTCTTTCATTTTAGCTTCTACTATTTTTTTGTTTAAATAATGGTATTTTAGATTTTCCATAGAATCATCTAAAACTACTGTCCCATTATTTATGATAATTACTCTTTTACATAGTTTTTCAATGTCTCCTACATCATGAGATGTTAGAAAAATAGTTGTTTTGTATTCTTTGTTCATTCGTTTTATTAATGTTCTAATATTTTCTTTTACGACTGGATCTAAGCCAATAGTTGGTTCATCTAGAAATAATACTTTGGGTTCATGAATTAGAGATGCTATTATTTCGCATCTAATTCTTTGACCTAAGCTTAGATTACGAACTGGTGTGTTTATAAATTCTTCTATTTCAAATAATTCTGTAAATTCTTTTATCTTTTTTTCTACTCTAGATTCTGGTATATCATAGATAGCACCAAAGAATTTAAAATTATCATATGGTGTTAGATGGGTCCATAATTGTTCTTTTTGGCCAAACACTGTACCTATTTCGTAAGCTAATTTTTTTCTTTCTTGTCTTGGGTCTATATCTAATACTTTAATATTACCTTTATCAGGATATAAGATACCTGTTAGCATCTTTATAGTCGTACTTTTACCAGCTCCATTTGGTCCAATAAAGGCTATTATTTCTCCTTTTTCTACTTGAAAACTTATATTTTTAACGGCTTTTATTTCTTTATATTTTGGTTTTATAATTGATTTTAGACTTCCCTTTAATCCTTTTTCTTTTAATTTTACTTTAAATGTTTTTGATAATTTATTTACTTCTATAATAGCCATGTTACCACCTTCCTTATAATAATATTGTATCATAATTTTTCAAGAAAAAATACGGAGTTATCCTATAAGATAGTGACTCCGTATTTTATACGTGTAAGATTATATCCCTATATAGCTCGTTATTATTATAACTTATATATACTCACTCTAAATAAATAATTAGCATTAGATATATAGAACTTTATTTAGAAGGATAGTAAAGAGGTTTTTATATCTCTTTTTACTAAATATTGTTCTATGGTTTTATACATATAAAAACCTCCTTTCTTTGTGATATTTGTACATAGACAAGAAAAAAGTACAAAATCACTCTATTAGTGACTCCGTACTTTTATACGTGTAAGTAAATAATTACCCGAGATAGCTCACAAATTGTTTATATCTCCTCACTTGTTTGATATTATAACACTTTTTTTATTTTTGTCAACTATAAGTAAAATTATACACAAGTATATCCACCATCTATTGGTAAGATTACTCCTGTTACATAGCTAGCTTCATCACTAGCTAGGAATATAGCTCCGGCATTTAGTTCTCCTTCATTACCATATCTTTTCATTGGGACATGAGTTTTAGCAAAAGCTTGAAATCTATCTGTGTCTAATACTTCTTTAGTTAATTCTGTGTAGAAATATCCTGGGCAGATAGCATTTACTGTAATATTATATTTGGCAAGTTCAGCTGCTGCTGCTCTTGTAAAGTTTACTACTCCTCCTTTAGATGAATGATATGCTATAGTAGGTATTTCATCATTACCTACTAATCCATACATAGAAGCTATATTAATTATTCTTCCATAATTATTTTTCTTCATTATATTAGCAAAAGCTCTTGTTACTTTAAAGACTGAAGTTAAGTCTGTAGATATAGTGAAATCCCATTCATCATCTTCCATATCAAGTACTCCTTTATCTTTAGAAGAACCAGCACAATTTATTAAGATATCTACATGCTTAAATTCTTTTTCAGCTAATTTGGCAGCATTATTAATGTCCTCAGTACTAGTTACATCACACTTTATTGGTAATACTTTTACTCCAAACTTTTCTAATTCTTTTTTTACTTCTTCTAATCTTTCTAAACGTCTAGCTAGTAATACTAAATCTGCTCCTTGTTTGGCAAACCCTTTTGCCATTTGTCTTCCTAATCCTGAACTTGCCCCTGTTATTACTGCTACTTTTTCTTTTAAATTAAACATTTTTATCTCTCCTTTATTTATTTTTTCTTTTTGTTAGGTCTCTTTTTTTCGGCTTGATACATAGATTCAAATTCTTCAAATAATGTATTTCTAGGATAGAAGATATTTTCATCTGTTTCTTTATAGATAAAATCATCATCAATGATAACTAAGCTTCCTTTTTTTAGAGTACCTGTTCCCACTTTATCTTCTAAAGATAATGTTTTATCATCTGGTTCTATGTTTTCAGGCCAATGGATTATGTTATCTTTTAATAGTCTTCCTACATTAGACATTCTAACATCAGTCCATATTAATCCTAAATCTCTTATTTTTTTATATAATTCATATACTTCTAATTCATCTATTTCATTTGTATCTACTTTCTCTGCCACTTCAAAAGTTTTTTTCATACAATCTAAGTTTACTTCTTGTCTTAATAATGGAGCTAGAATATATGGGTTATTTGGAAATTTAAGTGTACCTCTAGGTGAGCCTATTTTTAATACTTTATTCCCTATAAAGAACACTTGGGAATAAGCTCCTGGTACTCCTCTTTTTATATCTGATATATTTACTTTTTCATTTCTACAAATATCTTTTACTAATTCATATGTAAATTCTTTCATATGTTTATAATCTTTTTTCTCAAGAGGTGCTATTCTTAACATTTCATTTATTACACACATAGGATTTTCTTCAATAAATTTTTTGGCTATTAATTTTGATTTTTCATCTTTAACATAGGAATTAATAAAATCATATATCCTACTATGTTTAATAAAATATGGAATATTATCTTTTATAAATTCTTTATTTTCATCTGTTAATTCAAAATTCCAATAACTTATATCTAAATCTATATTATTCTCTAATGATAGTTCTAGAAATTTTTGTTTTTGGCTATCATTTAGAAACTGAAATATTACTGTGTATTCATCAGAAGGTAATCTTTTTTCTACAATAAATTCTAAGACATTATCAGTAAAAACAGATTCAATGCTATCATCACCTTTATTTTTTACATTTAAATTTAGTTGAGAAAATATTTCCTTTAAATAATTAAATCTAAAATGTCGTATGTTTTTGGCTATATTTGGTAGAAAATCAGATTTTGTATATAATATTTCATAATTTAACCAGTCTGAATTACACAAAGTAGTATATTTTAACATTATATCCATATTATTGATTACTTCTATAGCATTTTTTTCTTTATTTGAAGATTCTAATAATCCTTGTTCAAGAAATTTTTTAAGTTCGTTAAATATCTCATCTTTATATTTTTTTTCTAAGTCTTTACTACTATAATTATCTATTTTTTTTGCTAGTTTTTCAAATTTTTCTATAAATGTCATATTATTTCCTTATTTATTGTTTCCTAATTTTTTAACAAATCTAGCTATATTTATACCTTTTTCATTTTCTGGAATAAATGTTACTTGATCATTTGCTTTTAATTCTTCTTTAGTATTATTATCTGTTAAAAGATATTCTTTATTATCATTTGATAATATTTTACCAGTAAATCCATTATAATTATTTACTATGCCCTTTTCCGGTTTCATTTTGGTACACCTCTTTCTTTTTATTTAGCTCCTTAATGGATGCTTCTAGTTCTTGATGGCATCTTGGATCATTTCTTTCTATATAGTCGGTATGAATATTTAAGTCTGTGTCAATATAGGCGATAAAATCTTCTCCTGCTACAAGTTCAATAACTTTATCTGCTTCTTCTAATGGTAATAATTCTGTTTGTTCATAGCTATTGGAATTATTTTGTTCTATCATTTCTTTTAATAATTTATATTTATTTAATTTTTCATATATTTCTTTTGAATCTGTATATATTTTTACTTCATCTCTAAGAGTTTGATACTCTTCTATCCCTTCTTTACTGGTATTAATTGGAACATAATCAGTATCATTGGCCGTTGTGGCTAAGCATATTCCCCTTCCATTTAAATCAAAATAGAAATTTGGTAATCCTTCCTTTATATTTCCTGATATAGTAATAACTTCATCTGAATGAGTACTCATAGCATAGTCTGAAGTTATAAAAACATTATCTATTTTTCTTTTACTATCTTTTGACTCTTCTATTAATATATTAGCAACTTGTCTTATCGCCTTAACTACATCTTCATTATTATAATCTTTACTAACACTGTTTCTAAGTTCATTTAAAAATATTGAATTACCATTTCTAAATCCTGATACTCTACTTATAAACTCTCCTGTTTCTGGATTTGTTAATCTTATGTGGAAAGCATTAGGATTATTTTGACAAAAATTATATAGTGATTCTCCAGCACCATTAATCCTCATACAAGCTCCTGTTCTTTCTCCATATGTCAGATTTATGGGATTAGTAAAATTACCTAGATTTACCTCTATTTGTTTTTCGCCTATAGATATTGCTTTATTAATGGGTTTAACTGTTATTGATTTTCTCTCATAAAGAGTTAATAGATTTTTAACACCTATTTCTAATCTTTCATCACGGTAATTCTTTATAGGAGCATCATTTGGTTTGGGATTTAATTTTAATAATTTGTTATCTTCTTCTCCAAATATTAATCTATATCTACTAGAACTACTTGAAAGTATATTGGCATAATTTAACATTAAAGGTAATGTTCTATCTTCTGGTTCTTTTTGTCTCATATATTCATTTATTTCTTTAAATTTTGTAATAAGAGTAGCTATATCATAAATTTCAAATTCCATATTAGAATTGTCTAAAGCTTTTTTAAATATTTCTTCCCAATAAGTAAATTTATACTTATTTAAATTTTGTTTTAATTCGTTATATAATAAATCATCTGTAAATACAGTTTGAGATAATTCATCAATATTTACTTCACTAATAATTTCAAAAATACTTTTTGAATCATAAATAGGTAATTGATATACTTTTTTTATTTCATTTCTATTTACATAAACTAGTGAAGTTAAATCTTTGCTATTACCTATAATTTCTTTTATTTTCTTTATGTGGTGTTTAACTCTTTTATCTCCTTTTTGAGGATCAGACATAAAATTAATAAAATCTTTTAACAATGTTTCATTGTCTACTTCATTAGAAATGTTATATTTTAAATTTTTAAATAATTCAAAACTTTTTTTGATAATTTCGGAATTATTTACAGGTTGTGGTAAATTAGTAAATCCTTTAGTGGGTTTAGAATTATTATTACATAATATTTTTATAATCTCATTTACTTGATACTTTTTTAAGCTAACAGGATCTAAAATAGATGATAGTTTTAATTCATACTTATATGTATCACTATTTTCTTCTCTAAATTTTTCACGAAGATCTTTTATATAAATTTTATTAATACTGTATAATATTGTTAGATTATCTTTTTGATTTTTTTTATCTTTTATTTCTTTACTAATTTTTAATATAAATTCTAATGGAGAAGTTTCTAAAGAGGATAACTGTTCTTCTGTTAATATATTTAGCTTTTTTAGTTTAGATATATTTATATTTTTCGATAAAATATTTAAATCATTTAGAGGTATAGGTAATCCTTCTGTTGTTAGAGCTGTTTTTATTCTAGGGAATCTATTTATATCATCATTATATTTTGTTTTAAATCTAGCTTGCAATATAGAGTCGTGTATGTTTCTTGCATCCGATAAAGTTAATTTAGGTATATCAAATAGATTAAGATATTTTTCAAAGACAATATCACTAGAATTTATAGCTTTTTTCATATTATTATTTTCTATATAATATAAGAATTCATAACCAAATTTTTCTACAAACTTATCCAAATGTTCTATATTTAAATTATATATTTTAGATATTCTTTCTCTTACTATGTTATAGAATTCTTTATTATAATTAGAAATTAAGTTTTCATTATGATTAATATAGTTCATTATGTTAAATAAATTTTCATCATGATTGTTTAAGACTAATTCTAATAATTCATTATCATTAGTCTTAAAAATCATATCTACAACATTAGTATCTAAATTTAGTATTTGTCCTTCTTTTAATTTTTGTTTTAATTTATCTTTATGGTTAATAAATTGATTATAATTATATATTTTATTTATAACTGATAAGTTATTGTGATCAAGTAAATAATCAGTTAATTCTTGGTCATAGTGTGGAAGAGTTTTAGAATAGATCACTTCATAAAGATAAGGATTTTCTTTTAGTGTATTTTTTACTTTTTCATATAGCTCTTGAGTTATAACTGATGATAAATTCTGTTCTTGAAATATATATAAATAATCATATTTTTTATTATCTAGTATATATTCAAATATTTCTTTATATCTAGGAATTATTACTGGTGAATTGTAATAATAATTACCTATTTTTCTAATATTGCTACCAATTGATATATTCATATTTTTATCTATTAATTTTTTTATGGTATCAACTATTAATTCTTCTCGAATTGATTTATCTAAATTACCATACTCAATTTCCTTTACATCTCCTGTAATATATCTTTCAAAATGATTAATATAACCATTTTCTAATAGAGATATAATAAGTTCATCGTGATAATTACCTAAAAATGATACATCATTACAATTATATCCATATCCTTCTTCTATTAGTTCTCTGACCCTATCTATATATTTTTCATCCATTATTATAAAATTAAATATTGATAGATTTTTATTTTGTAAACAATAGTCAATAAAGCTTTCGTTATCTAATAATTCTTCTGATATGTCTTTTATAATGTATTGTGGATCTTTAATTTTTTCTAAAAAATAATTATAATACTGTTCTTTATTATTAACATAGTTTATTAATTCTAAATTAAAGTTACCTTCATCAATATATTTTATAAGTATGGTTTCTATTAAACTACTATTTTCAATAATTTCATTTTCATTAAGTATTATTTCTAAAAAACCAATAATACTATTAAAATCATATTTATTATCTAGTTCATTATTTTTTATTTTATTTATTATTCTATCTTTTAAATCTGTTTTTCTTATTATGGGATAATCTATTTCTTCTATTAAATTATCTAAAATTCCTTTTTCTAATTCTTGTGATATTTTATTATATCTTTCTATTTCATATTCTGTCATAATTATCTTCTCTTTCTTATATATTTATTATATAACATAATTATGTTTAATTTGTATATTTAACATTCTGTTAATATTAAAACGGATATTTTACATATCCGCTAGTTTTCTTTTAATTTTTTCTTTTTTAAGAGTAACATAATTATACCTATTAGAGATATTATTACTGTTATTATATTAGTTATAATATGA
>CACXFI010000081.1 GCA_902766875.1 uncultured Erysipelotrichaceae bacterium
TAATTTAAGATTATCTTTAGCAATACCAGTTTTGTATGATGCTCTAAATACTTGTTCAAAGTGAAGAGATTGTCTTTTATCTGTTATGTACCAGATTTCATCTGGATTATGTAATTTTACTCTTTCCCATACACCTGCTACATCTGTTGATTCATAACTTACAGCACCATTTGACTTAATCATAATTAGTGGTGGTATTTCTTTTTTATCATCTTCTTTTGATACTTCTATTACTTTGGCACCATCACTATAAGTTAGCATTTTATTATTATCTAAATAATTTAATACCTCAGGAATATATTTATAACAGTCACTTTCACCTTCCCATAAATCAAAAGTAGTGTTTAATTTTAAATATAATTTTTCTGTTTCAGTAACACTAACTTCTACAATTTTTTTCCATAATTCTCTATACCCTCTTTTTCCTTCTTGTAATTCACTTGTAATTATTCTAGCTTCTTCTAGGTATTCGGAATCTTCTTTAGCTTTTGTTGAAGCATATGGATATATTTCCATTAGATCTTCATTTGTAACTGGTGCTTCTTTAGGATATTCTCCTTTGTAACTATCGTCAAAGTAAACAAGATCTGGATGTCTTTTCTTTATTTCTAATATAACTAGTCCTAACGGTCTACCCCAATCTCCTAGGTGAACATCTGATATAGTATCATATCCTACTAACTGACATAATCTTTTTAAAGCTTCCCCAATATTAGCACTTCTTAAGTGCCCTACATGTAATACTTTAGCTACATTAGCACCACCATAATCTAAAAATATTTTCTTTTTTTCATATTTATTTAAATTAATTTTAATATCTTTAGATATTTCATTTAGGTATTTTATTAGACTTTCATTTGAAAATGATATATTAATAAATCCTGGTCCTGCTATATTAATATTAGTAAAATCTTTATTATTTTTTAATATATCTACTATTTTATTAGCGATATCATTGGGATTTTCATGATTTTTTTTAGCAAGACTCATTACACCATTATATTGATATTCTCCTAAATCTTTTCTAGATGATGGTACTAGGGTTACTTCTTCTACTTCATAACCTAATTCGTTAATAATTTTTTTAAAGTATAATTCTTTTTCTTTTATATAATTATTCATTATAATCACCCTTTCTAAAAGAAAAAAATCCTATAAATATAAGGACGAATATTTCGCGGTACCACCTTATTTCATAGGATTCTATGCTCTTTAATCTTTAACGCAAGATTTACGTATTTAACACTCCAAGATACGTTCATAAAACACTAGTATTAGCTCACACCATCCGCTAACTCACTGTAACTAATTATTTTATTACTACTTCTCTTCATCGCTTTTACGAGTTAATTATATAATAGTTTATTATTTATGTCAAACATTAACTTCTTTAACAGGTACTTCTTTTTTCTTCTTTGTTGATTTTCTATAAGAAGTTATAAATAATTTTATCATACTACTAATATGTTTTCTTTCTTTTGGTGGTATTTTTTTATATTTTGATAATATTTTTGGAATATTATTAATTAGGCTTTTATTTATTTCTTTAAATGTATCGGCATTAG
The DNA here is from genome assembly GCA_902766875.1 of uncultured Erysipelotrichaceae bacterium. Lineage (GTDB taxonomy): Bacteria > Bacillota_I > Bacilli_A > RF39 > UBA660 > RUG11215. The sequence goes on from CACXFI010000081.1 coordinate 1,566, forward strand.
TTGATTCAAATAATTCAAATACAGAATCTACAAATATTTTTCTATCTTCTTCTGTTGTATTATTTAACCATTCTATTAGCATATTATTTATATTTTCACTCATTTTAGTGTTTTTATCTAATTTAACTATTTTATCACATGATACTTCCCAGGAATGGGTAAAATGTTGATATATATTTTTAGCATTACTATGACATATTGTTACTTTTTCTTTATGTCCTAACATTCTTCCTATTATGGAATCTTGAGGGATAAAAGTTTCTATTTTCTTTATTATTTGTTTATTTCCATATTTCTGAATAAATTCTTTATGAAATCCAGGGCCATCGAAATTATCTATTTTTATAATTCTATTTTGGATATTTTCATCTACTGTTACAGCAGCATATATAGCTACATTTCCCCCTTTAGAATGCCCACCTAATCTTATTAATTTATTTTTATATTTTTTTGAAATCCGTTCTAAGTATTCTTTACCTGATATTTGGCAAGGAAGATTATTCATAAAACTCATATTAAAATCTTCTTTCCAGCCATTTATAGTACTATCTGTTCCTATATAAGATATATATAATTCCTTGCTATTTATATGTATTGTTATAGCACTAAATTGTCTATCTATTTTTTTATCATTATTTTTTATATGATCTGTTACTATCATATTTTTAAATCTAATACTATTTCCTAGATTTGTTATTAAATTTTTATCATCTGGATGAAGAAATTCACTAGCTTTAAAATCAACTAGTTTTTTATAAATAGATGATATTGTTTCTTTATTTCTCATATTTATTTTATCAAACATTAAATAAGAGAATCTAGCTAGAATCATGCTATCTACTTCATTAAATGGATATTTTTTACTAATAGGTATATCGCCTCTCCATATTAAATAATCATTAAAATTGGCCATTATATCATCCTTTCTAATATTAAGTTTGGTTAGTTACAAATTCTTTTGTATCTAAATGGTAACCATAACTATAATATTTATCTCCATCATATACTCTAATATATATAATATTACCATCTACCTTGGCACTTGCTAATTTTTCTTTATCATAAATACCTATAGTTTTGCCGATTAGGTCTTTTCCATCTACATCGTTTATTGATAAAACCATATCTTTTACTAAAACTACTACTTTATTATATTCAAATATATAATCGTAATTTTCATATATAACACTATTATCTATTTTTATAAGAGTATATTTGTTTTCTGTTTTTATCACAAAATATTCTCCATCTTTGGAAGATAAATTACTATGAGTAGGTTCCATTAGAACATTTCCCTCATTATCTATTACACCATATTCTTTATTTTGTTTTACAATTATATTATTTTCTAATATTTTATATTCATCGTACTTACTACTAATAATATTACCGGTAATATAGTTATATAATATATTTTCGTTAATAAGCACATAATTTCCTGTTAAAGTAGTTACTTTTGGTATTTTATCTTGGTAATTATATTCAGAGTAAATAGTATTATTACCAGCTTCATTTCTATTGTTGGTATAGCATAAAGCATCATTACAATTATAAAAATATATTTTCCCTACAGTATATTCATAATATACCTTGTATCTTATTACTATTAATAATATATATATTAAAATAGCTAAAACTCCTGTTACCCATACTATTTTAAAATAATTTATTTTTCTATTCTTTTTGTGTTCTGCATTGGTATTAATGTTTTTATTTTTTTTAAACATAATTACACCTCTATCTTTTATAGTATACCATATTTTAATTAGAAAAAAAATATATTTAAAAAGAAAAAGAGCAAAAGCTCTTTATCTATATGTTCCACTATAGAAATTAAATTTATTACGTGGATTAAAGCTGTAAGAATTAAATCCTACTGAGTGCCATCCATTGGCCATACCAAAGTGAAGGTGGGCTCCTGTAGTACAATTATCATATCCGCCATTACTACTAGCAGTGCTTCCTCCTCCTACTCTACCAATAACGGTATTAGGATCAACTGTTTGATTAACTGATACATTTACACTTAATAAGTGCATATAAACAGTTGTATAATTTTGGCCATTAACAGTATGATAGATATATACTTGATTACCACCACAATTAGAATGAGCTATTCTATCTACATATCCAGGTGCTGCTGCATATACTGCAGTTCCTTCTGGATTACATGCTAAATCTATACCATGATGTCCCCAAGATGCATTTCCCCAGTCGGTTCTAGCACCATATCCAACATATTCTGATGATACACATCCTTTTACTAATGGATAACTCCAACCTGCAGCATTTACAGCAGTTCCTCCAGAACTTCTTCTTGAAGCATTATATCTGCTAACGCAAGCACTAACTTCTTCATTATTACCACATTTTAGAGTATTCTTATAATATTTAATTTGTTTATTTAGGTGAGCTATATCATCTTCTAAAGTAGTTCCTTCTTCTCTTAATTCAGCTAAATTAGCATTAAGTGTAGCTAGTTTAGTACTAAGACTTGACTGCTCACTTTCTAATTTTTTTTGCTTTTCAGCTAATTCTTTCTTTTGTACTTCTAAACTATCTATTAAATTAGATAACTCAGTCATAATTCCATTATTATAATTTGTTATTTGAGATACAATAGCGTATCTATATATCATGTCAGTATAATTATCAGCTTCTATTATGTATTCTAAATATGCATTTTCATCACTAGATAATTGTAGTGTTTTTAACATATTCTCACATTCTACTTTTTTATTTTCTATTTCTATTTCACTTTCTTTAATTTTATTCTCTGCTGCTACTATATCATTTTTAGCTTTAGATATATTAGCTGTAATAGTAGTTATTTCCTTTTTTAAACTAGCTATTTCTGACTCTGTTAATTTTTTACTACTATTAGCAGTATTTAATTTATTTTGCAAAGTAGATAACTTATTATACATTTCTTGTAATGTTTCAGCTTTAACTGAAACAACTGGCATTGATAACATAATCAAAAATATAAATAATTTAATTATATTCTTTCTCATCTTACCACCTCTAACATAATTATAAAGTATATAATATACCAAGTCAATAAAACTAACTAGTACTTTACATAAATA
>CACXFI010000082.1 GCA_902766875.1 uncultured Erysipelotrichaceae bacterium
AAAATAAAATCAGGCTCAGACGTAGGTACTCCAGAATTAGGTAAATAAACAGGCATCTTTCTAAAAGATCCACTTCCTTCTGGATATGGTGCTTTTGAAAATAAAACACTATGTAATTTTTGAATTACTAAAAATATAAAAGGCATATTCTTCCATTCATCAGAACTAATATAATCATATACTAATCCTAATCCTTCTCTTTCAACTTTACTATGTACATCTTCCACAATAGATTCTTGAAGTCTATATCTATTTTTAAATTTATCCATAACATTAGAAAAGTCTGTTTTGTTATCTAAACTATAATAAAGCTTAATTAAATTCTTAGGAACATTTTCTAATTCATAAACACTTTTATTCTTTCTACAAGTAGCATATGACTTAAAATATTCTTCTACTAAATAATCACTATATCTATCATGAATATCTTCATTTTTATCTACTTCTACTAATGCCCTAATCATATCAGCAAACTTATCGTTATTAACACTATTCATCATATTTTTAGCAGTTATCACAATTACCACTTCCTTTTGGTGGAATATATTAACATAATTGTTAATTTTTGTCAATAATAATTAAAAAAATAAGATATATTAATATCTTATTTATAATAATCTATAATTTCATTTTCTCCACTTAAAAACATTGTAATTTTACCATTCTCTATCTTTAATAAAGCAGGATTACTAATCTTAAGTCCATCTAAAGTAGTAATACTTTTATCTACGTCACCTATATATTTACTATTCATGGAATCACTAGTATTTACTCTATATACTTTATCATCAAGTAAATTATTACTTACAGTATGACTAACATTACTATCCTGTTCATTAAAATCAAAGCAATAAACATAATAAACATCTTCTTTTTGTTTAAATATATTACTAGCTAAAATTTTATTTGCAACATTAGTATTAGTTTCTTGTTTATCATTAGTTTCGTTTTTATCTTTAGAAAAATCCAATTCTTTAGTAACAAATATAGCTAAAACAAAATATAAAGCAACAAAAAATATAACAATAACACTAAAGGTTAAAACATATCTTCTCCAATCAACTTTTTCCTCTACTGGTTTTTCTTTTAAATCTCTTCCATTCTTTTTGGCATCTTTTCTTCTTAATTCTCTTCCCATTATTACACCTTCCATGAATAATTATAGCAAAAAAACAAATACTAGTAAAGTATTTGTTTTACTTAGATACAGGAAGAGAACTAATAGATCTAGCTATTTGTAATAGTTCACTACTTTCTAGATTATCACTTGCCATATAATAATCAATACCACCATTACTCCAAGTTATAGAATTATCAGAAACGACCGCTAAAACATCAGTAACAAAATCAATATTTCCACTAACTGGCAATATCAAACCTTCTTTATCATATACACTAGATTCTTCTATAAGTACAAAAGAACTATCTCCATCAAAATTTAGAATAAGTCTTTTACCATTATCAGTATCAATAGATTCTTTAGAAGTAAGATAAGTATTATCTGGTAAATACATAGGATATACTATATCATCAATAGTTACAGTTTTTTTACTTTCTTTTTCTTCATTATCTAAATTTGCATCATTAGTAGTATCATCATCTTTCTTATCTTCAGTAGCATTTTCAGATTCTGCATTCTTAGTATTTTCTTCTTCTTTTTCATTATTAGTATTTTCTTTAACAGTAATAACTTGATTTAAATCAAAATAATTATCATCAAACTTATGATTTAATTCTACTTTAGAAAAATCCATTTTTATCTGTGCTTTCAAATCATTATCTAATACTTCTACCTTAGTAACATTAGCATTATTATCAACATAAACATTCTGTTTTACTAAACTAGTATTATTTGGATAATTAACAGATGAGGTTATTACATATCCAGAATCATTATGCTTTACTATATAATCTTTATCATTATTAATATCTTTCATAATAGATTCTAATAAATATACTTGAGAATTATTATTAGGCCAATCACTTTGAAATTTAAAACTTTTATTCAAATTAGGAGTTACTACATATACTCCATCCTTATTTCTAAGTATTACTTGTTCATGATTATTAGATTTATTAGTTAGTTCTACCTTATAATAATTATCTTTTTGATATGATACCTTAACTTGATAAGTATATACATCTTCATTATTAATTATTTCCATATCTCCTTCTAAATAATAACTTTTACTCTTATCTAAATTACTATTTAGTTTTTTCAAGATATTATTATCACTACCAACACTACATCCTGTAAGTAAAATTAAAATAAAACTTATAAAAAATATTTTTTTCATTATCCATCCCCATTCTAATAAATTATATATTTATTTAAAAAAATTATGAATAATAAAATAAATATTGTTAATAATACTAATAGTATAATAAGGAGGATAATATGAATACATTATATAAAATAGCACTAACATTAGTAATAGTTGGTGCCTTAAATTGGGGACTAGTAGGTATAGCCGATTTTAATTTAGTAGAATTTCTATTTGGAGAACAAACTCTAATAACAAGATTAGTCTATATCCTAGTTCTAATATCAGGATTAGTATGTCTAGGCATATACACTAAAGATTTAGATAAATAAAAAAATATAGATTACTCTATATTTATTTTTTTTCTAATTTTAAAGCTCTAACTTTTGTCCTATAATAACCAGCTTTTACAGCTTCAATTTGGTCACCAAAATCATCTGAAGTTCTAGGATATTTTTTTAAACAAAACAAATTAGAATCCTTAAGTAATTCATCAGGATACTGTGATAAAACATCTGCTATAGTTGGATTAAACTCTCTATTATCTCCTATTTTATGATAACAAGGAAATTCTCCTAATGTAATTAATTCCCTAGGTGATACAACACTACGCCTATTATCATCTATATTATCTATAAAAGATAAACTAAGTAATTCATCTAAATTAAAATCTCTTAACTCATACCAAAAAGAATATCTCTTTACTAAAGGTCTAATTTTTTTATATCTTTCTATTAATTCTTCTCTAGATAACTCTGGTAAAATAATTTTTGTTTCTACAATCGCCTTTTCAGATTCTAACATAAACATTTTAGGTTTTTCCACTAATTCTATCTTTTTCATACCAATTCCTCCTCTTTCTCTACTATATATCTAAATTATGATATACATTTTGAACATCATCTAAATCTTCTAATGTTTCAATTAAAGATATAGCTTTTTCTTTTGTTTCATCGTCTAAATTAACATAATTACTAGGTACCATAGTAACTTCTGACATATTAAACTTATCATATCCTAAACTAGTTAAACTATCTTTAACATTTAAAAAATTATCTGGACTAGTGGTTATAACATAACCATCTTCTTCAGAAACAAAATCTTCTACATCTAATTCCAGTACATCTTCCATTAATTTATCTTCATCATACTCTTTATCTAATATAATAATTCCTTTTCTACTAAACAAATAACTAACAGAACCATCAGTTCCTAAATTACCGCCCTTTTTAGTTAAACTACTTCTAACAAAAGAAGCTGTACGATTACGATTATCAGTTAAACAATCTATCATTAAAGCCATACCTCCAGGCCCATAACCTTCATATCTAACAAATTCAAAATTCTCATCATTACCTTTAGCCTTAGCCTTATCAATAGCACTTTGAATATTAGATTTAGGCATATTTTCAGCTTTTGCTTTCTCTATAACCATCCTTAAAGATGCATTATTAGCAGGATCAGTATCTCCACTTTTAGCAGCAACATATAATTCCTTAGCTAACTTTTGAAATATCTTACTTCTTTCCGCATCAATAGCGCCTTTTTTTCTCTTAATAGTAGACCATTTACTATGACCTGACATAATATCATTCCTTCCTACTTTTCCTTCTTTTGTATATTATATCACTAAAATAATAAAAATAACAAAAGAATTATTACATTTTATAATAATTCTTCTACATTATATAATTCAAAAGTACAGGAGCTAATATAATTAGTAACATTAAAGGTACAAAAAACAGTACTGATATAACACTTATTTTTATAGGCACCTTAGATATAGTAGCTTTAACTTCTAATACTCTTTTTTCTCTTAAATAATCTATTTGATTATATAAATTATTAATAATACTACTACCAAACATATCAGCTTGAGTTAAAGATAATACTATATTATTAATAGTATCAGAAGGAATATTTTCTTCCATATCATTTAATGCTTCTATTAAACTCTTTCCGAAAGATACTTCTCTAATAGCTTCTTTAAATTCATCACATAATTCACTTTTTAAACTATTAGTAGTAACAGTTAAAGCTTCTTCTAAATTTCTACCAGTCTCCAAAGATAAAGTCAATATTTCAAAGAAATTCATAGCTTCCATTTCTAATTTTTTAGTTCTTACTTTTATTCTATCATCTAATAATACTTTACCAAACATATAATAATATAATACTGATATAATTGGTGCAAATATATATCCAAATCTAAATATATAAACAACAAGTATAAATAACATAGCAGTAGTTATTAATCTAAGACTCAAGAAAGTAATAGTATCAATCTTACTACTAACACCTAATAATTTTATCTTCTTATCTATCCTATCTACTACTTTTTTAGGAAAAATCCTAGTAGCTAATTCTCTATTATTATTCATCATACATCAACCCTCATAATTCTTTTTAATAACATTATATATATTATAAACATTAATATCATAATAATCAGAACTATATACCCTAAAACAGTACTAAATAAAGGTTTAAAATAAGAATTATCCATAAAATAAATTATTCCAACAAAAATAATAGGTTCAAAGAATAATATCTTAACTACTAAATTAGAACTCGCAGTTAAATTTTTCAATTCTTCATCTAATTTCTTCTTATCAAACATAGTTCTCTCTATAGAATTAAATACTTTAACTATATTACCACCAGTTCTATTTAAAGTAGTTAAAGTAGCCGCTAAATATCTAGCCTCTTCCACATCATTTCTTTTAGCAAATCTCTCAAATACAGTACTAACATTTAGACCATATTTTAAATCAGTATATATCTTTTCAAATTCATGATTAATAGGTTCTTCTAACTCTCTACTAGCAATTTCTACAGCTTGAACAATACTTTTACCAGACTTAAAAGCATTATTCATAATAATTATAGCCCTAAACATTTCATTTTTAAGTAATTTATTTCGTCTTTTCTTTTGATATATCAAATATAAATCATACAAATAGAATCCTATTATAAAATTAATAATTATTCCCATTATTCCTAATAATTTGCCATTAATAACAACAGACCCCATAGCAATAATTACAAATAATACACCAACAAGTATTTTTTTAGATATAAAATCAATTAATACTATATCACTACCATATTCTACATATTTACTATATCTATTACTAATTTTATTTAATAATTTACTCTTACCAACACCATCCCTCATATTTAAAATTAAATTATTATACTTATCTAATAATTTATCAAAAAATGATAATTCATGAGTTTTCATAGACTCAATACTATATCTTCCTATTCTTCTTTCATAAGATATAGATTTTTTTTGTCTAATTATATATATAATAGATATAACTATAGCCAAAAATACAAATATTCTTGCTATAAATATCAATATATTACTCATAATTATCACCTCTCTATTCTTTAAACATATTATCGATTAACTTATTTCCTTTTCTCTTAATCTTATTATATACCCCTGGATATTTATCAACTTTCTTAAATTCTCCAAATACAGATCCATCTTCTTCTATACCACCCTGAACATAACTAAATATTTCTTTCAAATGAATATTATTCTTATCATCTAATAAACTAACTTCCGATATATTAACTAATTTTCTTCTACCATCACTAAGTCTATCTATTTGAACTATTATATCTATAGCATTCGCAATATATCCACGCACAGCTGATACCGGTATTTCCATCTCATTCATCATAATCATTGTCTCTAATCTATTCAAAGCATCAACAGGATTATTAGCATGAAGAGTCGTGATAGAACCCTCATGACCAGTATTCATAGCCTGCATCATATCAAAAGCTTCTTTTCCTCTTACTTCACCAACTATAATTCTATCAGGTCTCATACGAAGTGAATTTCTAACTAAATCTCTAATAGTTACCTCTCCTTCGCCTTCATAATTAACAACCCTAGTTTCCAAAGATATAACATGTTTTTGATGAAGTCTTAATTCAGCAGCATCCTCTATTGTTATAATTCTCTCATCATCATCTATAAACCCACTAAGTATATTAAGTAAAGTAGTTTTACCAGTACCAGTACCTCCACTAATTAATATATTAAGTTTAGATTTAACACAAGCCTCTAAAAATAATGCCATATCATTTGTTAAAGTACCCTTTAACAACAAATCATCAACACTTTCCAAATTCTTGCTAAACTTTCTAATTGTAAGAACAGGCCCCGTTAAAGATAAAGGTGGTATTATAGCATTCAATCTAGAACCATCTCTAAGTCTAGCATCTACCATAGGACTAGCTGCATCTATAGTTCTTCCTAATGGTTGAACAATTCTTTGAATAGTCCTAATAATATGAGTATCATTAATAAAAGATACTGATTCTTCTTTAATTAATTTACCATCTATTTCCACATATACATCATTTGGACCATTAACCATTATTTCTGTAATAGAGTCATCTTCCAATAGTTCAGTTATAGGTCCATAACCTGAAACTTCATTTTGAATAAGATTAAATACATGATTCCTTTCCATATAACTTAAATCATATCCAACTAAACAAGCATCAATCTCATCATTAATATATTGTTCCAAAGAACTATTCTCTGGTATATTATTATCAATCAAATCTTGTATAATTTTACTTCTTAAATTATCTAATAATTCTTTATTAGGAAATATATCATAATCCTTAACATCTTTTATTTCTAATTTCTTAGGTTTAACCTCAAAAGCTTCTATCAAACTTTGTTTAGCCATAATATCACCCTTAATCTAATTCTTCATGTTTATCATCTATTAAATCATCTGCTATTAATTTAAGATGATTTATATCTTTACTATAATTCTTTAATATCCCTTTATTTAAAGTAAGTATTTCTCCATCTAATATATACTTATCTATATTTTTTATATAAAAATTACTACTAATAGTATAATCAATATTAGCCTTAATAATATTTCTCATATCAAATATACTTAAATAATTCTTACCAATATCACAAGAATAATTTAAACATATTAAATAATTAGTCTTATCGGCATCTTTAAATATACTAACAATATTTTTCATATTTTTTAAATCCATTAAATCATTAGTAATCATAAATAAACTCATATAAGAATTATCTAATACTAATAAATTTACTTCATCCATTATATGATTAGTATCTATAAGAATAACATCATATTCTTTTTTAGCTAAATCAAATATTACTGGTAGATATTTACTATCTACTTTTAAAGCTTGCCTAGGATCTTTAGGACTAGCTAAAACATCTATTTTACTATTATATGGAGTAACATAATCCTTAAGAGAAGTAAATCTATTATTAGACATACTATCTATCATCATAAATATATCTTTTTTATTTTTTAAATCTAAGCATGCTGCTATAACACCAGTATATAAATCTAAATCCATAATAAGAACTTTCTTACCAAAAACACTATATATACCAGCTAAATTAAGAACAGTAGTAGACTTACCTACTCCACCTTTACTAGATGTAACACTAATAATCTTACCTATTCCTTTAGCCATCTATTTCACCTTCTCTATTCTTTTTTTACCACTATCCATATAAGCTTTATAACTAGATTCTATTAAATAACCTTTAGTTCCTATAATATTACCAAATATACTCTTAGAATAACATTTTAAATCAATACTAATTTTCTCATCTTGAATACTTATTTTAATATCATCTATATCTTTATAATTCTTATTTATAATATCTTTAACTTCATTTTCTATATTATCTTTATCTATATTATCTATTCCATATGATATAGCTAATTTATTAACACTATTAATTTCTATTTTATTATTAACTAAATTACCTATATCTACTACCATCGCCAAAACAAGTAAAAGTAGTGGAACAATAACAACAAACATAACTAAACTTTGTCCTCTATTATCAAGTTTCATATGGTATTACCCTTTCTACTTCTATAACAAAAGGATCACCAATAATTTTAGACATACCAGGTGTAACCATATCTACATTCTCTTTAAGATAAATTATTTGATACTTATCTTTAACACTAATATTTATATCAATATCCTTATATACATCTCTAATATCATCTACAGAAGTATTATTCTTAACCATTTCTACTATTTCATAGCTGTCATTTTCTAATTCTGCCTTTTTTGTAAATATCATTCCCATATCGACTATAGCAAATAATATCATAAGAATAATAGGTAGTACTAAGACAAATTCTACTAAAGCTTGACCCTTATTATTCATCTTATGCACCTACTTTCCTATTCTATTAAATTATAACAAATATTAGCATAAAAAAAAAGAGTTTTTAAACTCTTTTTACTTTTTTTTCTTATTATTATTTTTATTCTTTGGACTATACTCTTCATTATCCTCATCATCATCTTTGAATATTAAATATATAAGTCCCATTATTACAAGAATTATTAGAACTATAACAATAGTTTTAACCAAATTACTATCTTTTTCTTCTTCATCTACCTTAGCTTTAGACTTTTCTTTATTTACTTTGATAGTATATGTTTCTGTATTACCATCTTCATCTGTCGCAACTATTGTAACAGTATTTTCTCCTTCTTTAAAATCTTCATTTCCAAATACTTCGTAAGTAGCATTAGGATCAGCTAATATAGTCGTTAAATCCAAAGATTCAACATCACTACCTACATTAATAGTATATTCATGTACTTGAGGATCAAAATCAATTTCATATCCTTTAATTATTATATTATCTACTAATCTCCTAACTGCATATTCAACGTATTGAACAACATAATTATTATTCATAGGTTGTACTACAGCCTGAGTAGGTTCAACTGTTTGAGTAGGTTCAGATGTTTGATTAGAATCAGTTTCTTCTTCTACATTAACATCTAAACTAGCACTATTTTCTTCTAAATTAGCATGTGCTCCATCTATAGCTAATTCCACTCCACTTACACTAACGTTAGCCTTACCAGCTTTCTTAGCATTAAAGACAAATGTTACTACAGTAGAATCTTTGTCTATAGCTTCAAATCCTACAAACATAAATTTATTATTATTAGAATTAATTGTACCATATTCAAAACAATCTGAACTAATACCATTAAGTTCTAATATAGAATCATCAAATTCCAATAATCCTTCAATACCATTAATCTTACCTGCATCAAATCCTGAAACATCAAGACTAATAGTTACTGTATCTCCTACATTAACATTAGTATCTCCATTTAAACTGATACTATATTCATCATCATTTTCTGGTATTTCAAAACTATCTGTATTTATAGCTTTAATTACATTAGTAACATCCCAAACATTTACTATTCCATCTTCATTTACATCACTAGCCTTAGCGCCATAAGGATCTAAATCCCTATTTTCTAGTGCAAAATCTAAGATATCAACTACATCACCATCTGTTACATAACCTGTATCAGTATCACCTAAAGCTACAACAGTATAAGTTACTTCTTCTCCCATGAAAGTTACTGTTATTTCTAATCCAGTATAAATAGTTTCGTTATCATCTTCACTACTCACAGGTTCTACCCCAATAGTATTACTAATGTCATTAATTATTTGTCCGATAGTAGTAACATTATTAGTAGTAGATCCATAACGAACTCCAATAATATTTTCTTCTGAATCAAACCAAATATTTGAATCACAATTT
>CACXFI010000083.1 GCA_902766875.1 uncultured Erysipelotrichaceae bacterium
AAATTAGGATTATATAAAAATAAAACTAATGATATTATTGAAATAGATAAATGCTTATTAGTAAGTAATAATATAAATAAAGTAATTAACAATTTAAAACAATATAACTTAAATAAAGTAACTAATATAGTTATAAAAGAATCTAATAACGAAATAATGCTATATATAGAAGGTAATATATCCAAAGATATTATAAATATAGATAACGTTAATACCATTATTATTAATAATAATATAATAAAAGGTAATGGTTATATAACTCAAAATATATCTAATTTAAAATATATAGTATCACCTAAATCTTTCTATCAAGTAAATAACAATACTGTGGAAAAACTATATAACAAAATATTAGAATATTCTAATTTAAATAAAGAAGATAAAGTAATAGATTTATATTGTGGAACAGGTACTATCGGTATATATCTATCAAGATATTGTAAAGAAGTATTAGGTATAGAAATTAACGATAGTTCTATAAAAGATGCTAATAATAATATCAAATTAAATAATATAAATAATGTAAAATTTATTAAAGGTGATGTAGGAAAAATAATAAATAATAATTATAAAGCTGATGTCATTGTAGTAGATCCTCCAAGAAGTGGATTAGACAAAATAACAAGAAAAACATTATTAGAAATATCACCTAAAAAGATAATATATGTATCATGTGACCCTATGACTTTAGCAAGAGATTTAAAAGATTTATTAATTAAGTATAATCTAGAGGATATAAGTATAGTAGATATGTTTCCTCAAACATATCATTGTGAAAGTGTCGCAGTTTTAGAAAGGAAGTAAAATATGAATAATTTGTGTATTAGAAAAAAGTTATGAAAAAAATCCATCTGATACTATTTCGAACTAGTACAATAAAGGAGTAATTATATGAGTAATATAGTTAATAAAATGCAAGAAGAGATTATTAATAGAAGTAATAATTTTGAAAAACAAACTAAGGGTACAAAAGATGAATACAATATCTACAAAGAACACATTCAACATGTATATAAATATATATTAGTACTTTCTAAAGATAAAAATGTTGATAAAGAAGTATTAGAACTAAGTGCATTATTACATGATATAGCTATGACTAATATAACTTTAGATAGATCTAAACATAATGAATATGGATCGGTTATCGCAGAACAATTATTAAAAGAAAATAATTATCCAGAAGAAAAAATACAATTAGTAAAAAAATGTATTTTAAATCATAGTAGTAAAAGAAAAGAGTTTAGAACAACTGAAGAAGAAAAAATATTAGTAGATGCAGATGGATTATCCCATTTTGAATCTATTAATAATTTATATAACTTAGCCCACAATGTTATGAACTTAAATGATAAAGATACACTCAAATTTATCCAAGATAAATTAACTAAAGATTATAATGAAATAAGTAATGAACTAAAATATTTAATTGATGATAAATATAATAAAATTATGAATGTTACAAACATTAATGAATTATTACTCTATTTGAAAGGAGATAAATATGGAAAAAAATAAGAAAAAAGATAAAAAGAAAGAAGAAGATAATAGTTCTTGGTTAGCTATTGGAATGTGTTTAGGTATATCAGTTGGAACGGCTATAGGAACAGCAACAAATAATATAGGCTTATGGATGCCAATAGGTCTTGGTCTTGGCCTAGGTTTTGGTGCAGCTCTTTCTAATAATAATAATAACAAAAATCATAAGAAATAAGGTTAGAACATTTATCATTAGCACCAACACAACCTATGTTGAATCAATTTGTGCTTTAGAGAGGAGATAAAAATGGTAGGTAAATATAAAGTTGTAACATTATGTGGTTCAACTAGATTTAAAGATGAATTTATGAAAGTTCAAAAAGAATTGACATTAAAAGGCTATATTGTAATTTCTGTTGGACTATTTGGACACTCAGGTGATTCAGAAGTATGGGAAAATATGGATGAAGGCACATTAACCAAAACTAAAGAAATGCTTGATGACATGCACAAAAGGAAAATAGATATGTCCGATGAAATATTTGTAATTAATGTTGATGGTTATATAGGTGATAGTACCAAATCAGAAATCGAATATGCCAAGAAAACAGGTAAAAAAATAAAATATTTAGAATAAACAATATTATTTCAAAAAAAACTAGTAATTTAATGACAATATATGATACAATTTAAATGAAGGTGATGTAAATGAAATATGATGTTGTTATAGTAGGAGCAGGTCCAGCTGGATTATTTAGTGCCTATGAATTAATAACTAAAAATAAAAAATTAAAAATAGCTATCTTAGATAGAGGATCTGATGCTAAAAAAAGAGTATGCCCTATGAACAAAAATGGTGTACCATGTCAAAACTGTAATCCATGTGCTATATTATCAGGATATGGTGGAGCAGGAACATTCTCAGATGGTAAATTAAATTTTATTCCTAAATTAGGAAAAAGTGATTTAACTAAATATATGTTAGAAAGTGAAGCTAATAAACTTATTGACGATACTGAAGAAATATTCAATAAGTTTAAAATGGATGCTGAAGTATATCCTAGTAATATGGATGAAGCTAACGAAATAAAGAAAAAAGTAGCTATAGCAGGAGCTAGATTATTAATAATTAAACAAAAACATTTAGGAAGTGATCACTTACCAGAATACATAGATGGTATTTGTGAGTTTTTAAAAGATAAAGGTGTAACTCTAATAGATAGAGCTGATGTTACAGACATTAAAACAATAGATAGTAATAACCATGAAATAACTTACACTAAAGGTAAGAAAGAAACTACTATTACTGGTACTAATGTTATAGTAGCACCAGGAAGAACAGGAGCTAAATGGATCCAAGAATTAGCAGATAAATATAAAATACCATATCTATCTCAAAGTATTGAAATAGGTGTTAGAGTAGAAGTAAGAAAAGAAATAATGGAAGAAATAACTAGTGTTATTTATGACCCTACAATTTTTATTAAAACAGATACTTATGGAGATGAAATAAGAACATTCTGTACAAATCCTGGAGGATTTGTAGCTAAAGAAAACTATTATGGATATATTTGTGTAAATGGCCATGCTCTAAAAGACATAAAAAGTAATAATACTAACTTTGCTTTCATCTCTAAAGTTAATCTAACCCAACCAGTAACTAATACTAGATTATATGGAGAATCAATCGCTAGAATAGCAAATGTTCTAGGTGATGGAAAACCTATAATCCAATCTCTAAAAGATTTAAAGAGTGGAAGAAGAAGTGAATGGCACAGAATTAATAAAGGATTTATAGAACCAACTCTAAAAGATTGTGTGGCTGGAGATCTAGCCCTTGTTTTACCTCATAGAATTATAACAAATATCTTAGAAGGATTAGAAACATTAAATAAAATAATACCAGGTGTTAGTAATGATGATACATTATTATATGGACCAGAAATAAAATTCTTTAGTAATGAAATAGAAACAGATAACAAATTCAAATTAAAAGATGATAATATCTACTTTATAGGAGATGGAGCAGGTAAATCTGGTAATATAGTTACATCAGCAGCAACTGGCTTAGTAGCTGCAAGAGATATATTAGATAGAGGATAACTTTATGTTATCTTTTTTCTTTATCTATGTTATAATTATGAAGAAGTGATGTTTATGGAGAAAGAATATATATTAAAAACTAATAAAGATGGAAGTACTATTACCGTAAGAGATTTACAATTAGAATTACTAATAATAATGGATGAAATTCATAGAGTCTGTACTAAGAACAATATAGATTATTGCCTAATGGCAGGTTCTGCTCTAGGTATTTGTAATTATAAAGGATTTATTCCTTGGGATGATGATATTGATGTTATGATAAGAAAAGATCAATATGAAGATTTTATTAAGGCCTTAGATAAAGATTTAAGTGATGAATTCTATTACCATTGTTATGAAAAAGATAAAAGATATAATGTCTTAATACCTAAAATGAAAATAAGAAAAAAGAATACTTATATAGAAGAAGTAAATACTTTGTTAAAAAATAAATGTGATGGTAATGGCATATTTGTAGATATATGTGTATATGATAATATATCAGAAAATAAATTCATAGATGAATTAAATAGAACAAAAATAAAACTATTAATGCCTTTGGTAGTTTTATTAGAAAATATAAATATAAATCCCATTCATTTAAAAAATCTAATAATAAAAATTTCTGATAAATATGGGAATAAATTTAAAAATAGTAAATATGTATCTCAACC
>CACXFI010000084.1 GCA_902766875.1 uncultured Erysipelotrichaceae bacterium
ACACCTCCTCTTGGTCTAAAACGGCTCTAAATAGAGCAAGGAGCTTTCGCTCTGACACATATTATAACAAAATTTCTATCTATTGTAAACAATATTATTAATTATTTTCATTTTTCTTTTTTAATAAAAACCATATAACTCCAACTATTATACAAAATAGTAAAACCCCAGCTATTATCCCACCTATAATAACATAAGTATTATCCCATATACTTTTAGTATCACTTATATTATTATCTTTTTCTGTTTTATCAACAAGAATAGTATATACTTTTTTATCTCCATCATCATGTGAAACCTCTATTTTAATAACATTTTCTCCTTCTACAAAATTACTATTTCCTAGTATTCTCACTCTAACACTAGGATCAGTAGCTTGTGCAGTTATATTTAATTTATCAACATCAGGCTTTACAGTAACTCTATATGTATATATTTCTTCATCAAATTTAGGAGATAATTTATAAGTTTCAATAATTAAACTAGTTAATTTTAAATCATATTTACGAATAACATTAATAGCATAAATCTTATTAGTACCATCTTCAGCTACTACTTCTATTTCGTAGCTATTCTCACCATATTTTAAATACTTATTACCAGTACCCTTAACAGTACACTCTATTCCAGCACAAACAGCATTTATTCTTATTTTACTAACATTACTATCTACTTCAACCTTATATTCAGTTACTTCAGGATCAAAAGTTGGATCCAACGAACCATCACTCACAGATAAAGTTCTAAGTAAAGCGTTATTATCTTTAACTATCTCTTCTTTCTTTTCTTCTTCATTCTTTTGAGCTTCTCTAGTTACAATTAAAGTATATGTTTTAGTAACTTTATTATTAGGAGAAGTAACATTGATTCTAACAACATTCTTACCTACTTCTAACCTCTTATTACCATTTCCACTTATATTACATCCATCAACAGTACAATTACTACTTATAATAATACTATCTATATTATTACTAACAGTAACATTATAATTAGTTATATTCTTGTCAAATTTTGGATTTAAATTACCCTTATTAATAATCAAATTAGAAAGCAAAGCCTCACTATTACTATTATAAACATTAAAATATAAATTTTTATTTCCAACCGATAAACAACTATTATTATTACCATTAATATCTGTTACATAAGAAACATCTTCACCCATCATAGTAATTGTACTAATACCATTAAGAGCACTATCTTTTACTTTAAATTTAATACTAGCCAAAACAGTATTTTTATTAATGTCACTAATATAATCATCATTAGTTAATGTTATTTTTACTATGCCATTTTCATTAACTACACTACTTTCTATTCCTTCATAAGTACTAACTACTTTTACAAAGCTAAATACAGAACTATCATATTTTAATTCTAAATATCCATCTTTAATACCTAAATCATTTATATCATGAATATAAAAATTAATAATAATTTCATCATTTTGTTTAACATCACTAGATGAACTGTCAATCATACATATACCATTTAATGCATTAACATTAGGAATAAATAAAAACAAAAACAAAATAAATACAATAATATATTTTTTCATGCTTCTATTCCTCCTATTCTAAAACAAGTATAAAATATCACTTATTAAAAGTCAATTTTATACAATCACTTTACAAAAAAATAAAAAGAACATGTCATATACATGTTCAATTTTGTTTATCATATAGTTCTTTAAATTGATCAATAATTCTATCAAAATACTCGATAGAAGATTTAATGGTATTTTTATCAGTAAGATCAACACCTGCTACTTTTAAAGAATCTAAAGGTGATTTTGTACCACCACACTTCAAAAATTCAATATATCTATCAACAGCTCCCCTAGAACCACTTAATATATTCGTAACTATTTGAGTAGCAGCAGCAAGTCCCGTAGCATATTTGTATACATAAAAATCATAGTAAAAATGTGGAATTCTTTCCCATTCATATCTTATCTCATTATCAACCACTACATTATCACCAAAATATAATTTATTTATATCATAATATTTATCACAAAGAATATCACTAGTTAAAGTAACATCTTTTTCTGCCATATCATAAATATCTCTTTCATATTCTGCAAACATAGTTTGTCTAAAAATAGTAGCTTTATACAAATTCATTAATCTATCTAAAATACTTAATTTTTCTTTTTCATTTGTACAATTATTTAACATATAATTAGCAAGCAATAATTCATTAACAGTAGAAGCCACCTCTGCCACAAATATAGTATAACTACCATATTGATAGGGATTACTACTTCTTGTATAATACGAATGCATAGAATGCCCAGCTTCATGAGCCAAAGTAGACATATCATTATATTTATCTTGATAATTTAACAAAATATAAGGATAAGTATCATAACAACCACCACTATATCCGCCAGTTCTTTTAGCTTCAGTAGGATACACATCAATACATCTTTTACTAATTCCATCTTTTAATATATTAATATATTCATCTCCAAAAACTTTAAGAGCTTCTAATACAATATCAACAGCTTTGTCAAAAGGATATTTTTCATTACTATCTTTAATTAAAGGAACATATATATCATATAAATGTAATTCATCAAAACCTAATATTTCTTTTTTAACATCATAGTATTTATATAGAACAGGCAACCCTTCATGAACAGCATCTATCAAAGTATCACAAATTTCTGGAGTAACTTCATCTCCAAACATAGACATCTCTCTAGCTGAATTAAATTTTTTAATTTTAGCTATTTCAACTCTTTCTTTTATATCATTAAAAAATAATGAAGAAAAAGTATTAGAAAACTGTTTATATTTATCATATATACCCATAAAAGCATCTTTTCTTACTCGTCTATTACCACTTTCAATATACTTTGAATAAGAAGTATTAGTAAGCCTTACTATATTTTCATTTTCATCTTTAATATCATCAAAAGACAATTCTGCATCCTTTAACATTTCATAAGTGTCATAATTATTACCAACAAACTTATTTATAGAAGACATTAATTTTTCTTCATTGTCACTTAAAATATGTTCTTTATATCTAAATATTCTTTTTAAATTAATATCATATTCTCTTAATTCTTTTACTTCATCATAAAATTTAACAATATCATTATAATCATATTTAAGTAAACTAGGTGTCATAAAACAACTTTTTTTATTGTAACGATCAAGTAAATTTAAAACTTTGCCTTTCAATTCCTGTTTTTTATTATCTTTAGTATTTAAATCAAAACTCAAAGAAGCATAAACATATAACTTATTTAATTTTCTATCTATACTATAAGATAACATAAGAGCATCATAAAAGTTTTTAGAATTATTCATAAATTTTCCTTCATATGAAGCTAATTTATCTATTTCCTTATTAACTTTATCATAATCACTATTAAACTCTTTTATATCACTATAAATAACATCTAAATCCCATTTATATTTATCATCAATCTTATCTCTTTCCATACTATCTCCTTTCTACACATTAAATCTGAAATGGCAAATATCTCCATCTCTCATAACATAATCTTTACCCTCAAGTCGCATTTTACCATTTTCACGGACTTTCAATTCACTACCAGCTTCAATTAAATCTTCATAACTCATAACCTCAGCTCTAATAAATCCTTTTTCAAAATCAGTATGTATTATACCAGCACACTGAGGAGCTTTCATTCCTTTTTTAAAAGTCCAAGCTCTTACTTCATCACTACCAACCGTAAAATAAGTAGCAAGTCCCAAAATAGAATATGCCTTATTAATAACTTGGTCCAAACCACTCTCTTTAATACCTAATTCTTCTAAAAACAATTTTTTTTCATCATCTTCCATATCAGCAAGTTCACTTTCCATCTTAGCACAAATTACAATAACATCACTATCATCTTCTTTAGCATAGTTTTTAACTAACTCAACATAATCATTACCATTAATAACGTCAACATCATTAACATTAGCAACATATAATATAGGTTTAGCAGTAATTAAATTAAACGATTTTAATATTAATTTTTCATCATTACTAAAACTTAACTTTCTAATAGGTATATTCTTTTCCAATGCTTCCTTTATTTTATTTAATAATTCTATTTCCTTAATATCATCTTTATTCTTAGAAGTCATAGCCTTCTTACCTATTTTATTTATTCTATTATCAATAATCTCTAAATCAGACATAATTAATTCCACATTTATTATTTCAATATCCCTAATAGGATCTATATTACCATCAACATGAATAATATTATTATCTTCAAAACATCTAACAACTTCTACTACAGCATCCACTTCTCTAATATGAGATAAAAACTTATTACCAAGCCCTTCCCCATTACTAGCACCTTTAACTAAACCAGCTATATCAGTAAATTCAAAAGTAGTAGGAATAGTTCTTTTAGGATTATACATTCCAGAAAGCACATCAACTCTAGAATCAGGAACAGTAACTATACCAACATTAGGATCAATAGTCGCAAAAGGATAATTAGCAGCTAATATATTCATTTTAGTAATAGCATTAAATAAAGTACTCTTTCCAACATTAGGAAGTCCAACAATCCCTGCAGTTAAACTCATATATATCACTTCTTTCCTAAAATATTATATCATAATTATAATATTTTAAAACAAAAGATACTATCAAAATAGTATCTTTTTCTTATAACATAACAGTAGTTCCTACACCAAGCGGTATACTAAGTATATAAAAAGCTATTACAATTATAAGCCATAAAATAGTATAAGCTATAGTATATGGAGCCATCAAACTCATCGTATCAAGAATAGTAACTGTTTTATTCTTTTTACGATATATCTGTAAAAATCCTATTAAAATAACAAAATATGAAAACAACGGAGTAATCCCCATAACAGCACTATTGCCAGCTCTAAATACAGCTTGAGCATATTCAGCAGTAAAAGAGTTTTGCATAAACATAGGAACCATAATAGGTGCTAAAATAGCCCATTTAGTAGAAGCAGTAGGAACAAATATTGTAGATATTGAAACAACAACAAAAGAAATAATAATTAATAATAATCCACTAAGTTGCAAATTATTTAAAAGTTCTGATAAAGATGCAACTACAAACACTCCTATATTAGTTTGTTTAAAAATCAAACAAAATTGTGCTGCAAAAAACATAAGAATTAAAATAGAAGACATATCTTTAAGATAATAGTTCATCCCATCTACTAAATCCCAATTATTATTAAACGTTTTCGTCCTAAACCCATATACAAGTCCTAATAATATCAATAAAAAACTAAAAATAAATACCGATCCCTGATAAAAATAACTATTAGAACCAAATAACTGATTAATATATCCACTATCTTTTAAATATAAGAAAAGTCCAGAAAAAGGAAGTCCAGGAATAATACAATATATTAGAATCAAAGAAACTATACTTAACACAAATAAAGATAAATAAACACCCTTTTTCTCCTTAGGAGTAACTTCTTCAAGAATAATAAAATTTTCCTCTTCACTAAAATTATATTTACCAAGTTTTGGAACAATAAATCTTTCTGTTATAATCATACCAACATAAGAAATAACAAAAGTAGCTGCTATCATCATAAATAAATTACCATGAACATTAGCTTTATAAGTAGTATCCATAATAGAAGCCCCTATTTTTGTATAATTAATCAAAGAAGCATCCAATCCATTAGTAATTATATTAGCTCCATAACCAAATGTAAGTCCAGCAAAAGCTGCACAAATACCTGCTGCAGGATGTCTTCCAATATTTAAAAACAAAATTGCTGCTAAAGGTATCAGAATAACATATCCAGCATCCATAAACATACTAGATATAACTCCTGATAAAACAACCAAAAAAGTTAATAATTTTCTCGATCTATTTTTAGATATCATTTTAAAGAATGAATTAAGAAATCCTGATTTATAAGCAACACCAACCCCCAACAATCCAACAATTAAAGTAGTTAAAGGAACAAAATTCATAAAGTTAGATAACATATTACTAACCAAATATTGTAATCCCGTTCTATTAAACAAATTACTGATTGTTACAACTTGTGTCTCTAATTCACCAGTAACACTATTAACAGTATAATAACTAGTTTTTAAATCAAACAAACTACCCACACTACTAATAATCATAACAAATAAAGTTAAAAGCAAAAATAATAATGCCGGATGAAATTTAATACTCTTTACTTTTTTCATAAACTAACCACCTTCTTAATCTTTCTATCAAATTCTATTCTAGGTAACATAACGATTCTACCACAATTTATACATTTAATCTTGATATCAGCACCAACCCTGATAATCTCCCATTCATTGCTACCACATGGATGCCCTTTTTTCATTATTACAATACTACCTAATTGATACTTATTATTCATACTTATCACTCTCAAAATAATTATAACATTAATTTAAATATAAGTAAATTAAAAGATACCATTATTATTGGTATCTATAAATCTAAATAATTTTCCCCTTTAAAAGGTTCGCTTTTCAGCAAACCAGAATAATTAAGTTGTCTTTCAGCTTCATAAACTCCAATCGCAACACAATTAGATAAATTTAATGCCCTAACATTATCAGTAGTAGGAATTCTAATACATCTATCTAAATAATTCTTTAATATTTCTTTAGGAATACCTGTACTTTCCTTACCAAATACTAAATAAATATCTTTTTCATTATCATATTTAAAATCACTATGTGGTTTTTTCCCATATCTAGTAAAAAAATAAAATTCCCCATTTTTGTTTTTACTTAAAAAATCATCCCAATTAATATATCTATAATACTCTAGCTTATCAATATAATTTACTCCACTTCTTCTAATTTTCTTATCATCAAGAACAAAACCAAAAGGTTCAATTAAATGAAGTTTAGCCCCAACAGCCACACATGTCCTCATAATATTTCCAGTATTTTGAGGAATTTCTGGCTCATATAAAACCACATTAATACTCATCATTAACTCCCAAAGCAACTAAATATTTTCTAATTTTCTTTAAACTATAATTATTAACATCAATATAATAATAATCTATTAATTTGTCTCCTTCAAAAACTAATATACACGGAATCTTATTACTATTTATTTCATATTTTAAAGATAAATTAGATGCAATTTCATTACTAATATCCATATATAACATATTACTAAATGAATTCTTAACAATAGTATTTTTAAACTTTTTTTCAAAATTTCTAATATTCTCATCTCCTACTACAGAAACATAAACTATGGTATTTTCATTTTCTAACAAATAAGAATCAAGTTCACTATAATTTATAACAGTCAAATATTTATCCATTATTGCAGTGTTAATCTTACTTTCCTGATATGTTTTATTCCACAAAAAGAAATAATAAACCAAAAAAACTGATACAAGCATAATCAAACTTAAATATATATAATTTTTAACAGGAACAACCCTATCTTCTTTAGCCATATAATCATCTCCTAATACAATTTTAACAATTAAATATCTTTTTGTAAATATTTATAATTAAATAAAAACATGTTATAATAATTAATGCCAATGAAGGAGGAATCATGAAAGATAACTATGATAAAAAATTAGATGAATTAATACTTAAAATTAAAAATGAAAAAAAAGCAAAAAAACTATTACTACATAGTTGTTGTGCCCCATGTAGCAGTCACGTAATAACATACTTAACTAATTATTTTGATATAACCATATTATATTATAATCCAAATATATCCCCGAAAAGTGAGTATGAAAAAAGGAAAGAAGAACAAATAAAATTAATAGAGATGATTCCAACTAAAAATAAAATAAATATTATAGACTGCGATTATGATAACAATATATATGAAAATAAAATTAAGGGGTTAGAAAACGAACCAGAAAGAGGGAAAAGATGCACTGTATGTTTTAATCTAAGACTAAGCAAAGCTGCAGAAATTGCTAAAGAAAACAACTATGATTTTTTTGGAACAACACTAACAGTAAGTCCGTATAAAAACGCAGATCTAATTAATAAAATAGGATACGCTATAGAAAAAGATTATAACATCAAATGGTTACCTTCAGATTTTAAGAAAAAAGATGGATATAAAAAATCCATCGAATTATCTAAAAAATATAATCTTTATAGACAGGATTATTGTGGATGCAAATATAGTATAAGAAATAAGATTAATGATTAATAAATTCCACATATCCCATAAACAATAATACACTCAAAAATATAACAGCAAATAATGTCAATAAGAAAATATTAATATTACCTTTAATATTTTCTTTTTCTTTATTTCTTATTATATCTTTATCTCTAATTACAATCAAATTATATATACTATCATTTAATTCCTCTAGGCGAATAAACATATCAAATAAATTATCATCCAACTTATTAATTGCCCACTCTAAATCGTTTATAATATTACATTTAATTTTTCTTCCACTTTCAGAAACATTTTGACATTTATTAGGTTCAAAATTAATAATCTCCCTACTTAATTTAATTTCTTTTTTTCCACCTTTACCATTTATAAAATCTTCTATATAAGATTTTATATTACCAAATCTTTTTTCTTTTATATCTTTAATATAAAAATATTCTTCTTCCTTAACAATTCTAGAAACAAATAAACATTTATTTTTACTATCAAAATCACTAACAGAATAAAGAACATATTCATTCTCATTATTAGGAATAGAAAAACTAAACAACACTGTTGCCTCTTTAAACATTAGTTTTTCATTAATAATAGTAAATGTTTGCATAACAATAACCCTTTCTATATTCCCTCTTGATTAAGTGTTCTAACGCGAACTAATTTATTATCATTTATTTCTATATTTCTATTTATATCATTCTGAACTACTTCCAATTTTTTCTTATTATCTTCAATAGACATTTCTACCTGATTTAATTTCTCTTCTAGTTCTTCATAACCAGGCACTTTACCTTTAAATTCATTTTCAAATTGTTCCCTCATAACAGATATATCAGATAAAGTATTTTCAATAAAGACAGATAATATTTTAACATCATCTAAATGATTATATAACTCACTAGACAAATCATCAGCAGAATATTCCATTCTATTAACTGTAGTCATTAATCTATTTCTAGCAAGATTTCTTAACATTCTTCTAGTTGCCATAACAGATGCAGCTCCCCTTACAGCAGGATTAGCAGTTCTAAGTCTATTCATAATACTAATATACATAAGCATGGTAGTAAGCATATTATTAATCCCATTAAACCTATACTGAGTAACCATTTGACTATCAATTCTAGAAATCCTATTATTTAAAGCCGCTAAATATTCATTTTGTTTATCTATAATAGTTTTACAATCTCTATCAACTTGTTCTATAATATCAACATTATCTTTTAACTCATCATATTTCTTATCTCTATCTTCTACTTCTTCTAAACGATCATTAGCTTTTTCATAATTATGTTTAAGTAATTCTTCTTTAATATATACTTCTCTATATAACAATATAAAATTATCCAACATTTTATACTTATCAGACAATTTTTTACTTCTATCGCTATTTACTTCTAATATATCTCTATATTCAACTATATTATTAATAATATTTTGATCTCTAAACTCAGTTAAATTAATTATATCTTCAAATCTATAATTATTATTCAAAACTTCAACTTGCTCAATATATTCTTTTATTTTTTTTAATATTTCTTCTAATCTCTCTATTTTCTCTTTTATTTCTTCTTTAGATATTAATTCTTGATTATTTAAAGTATCAACTATATCTTCTTCTTCACTAACTAATTCTCTTAAATTTAAAATTTCTCTTTCTAATTTTACATCTAAACCTAACAAAATCTCTTTTTCTAACTCTTCAAGTCTTTTGTCTCTTTCTTCATCATTTAATTTAGAAACATCTTTTCTTGTAATAATTCCTACATATTTAGAACGATTTTTATTATCAATACCCTTACTAGGAATTTTTTTATCTATTTTATATTTTGTATTTTCTTCTCTTTTTTGCCTAGTTTTGTTTACATCAACAACGTTCAAATTAGTTTCTCTTGCTTTTTTATTATCTTCTATTTTAACATTATAATCTTTTACTTCACTATGAGTATTTTTATTGGTAGTAACACTATCTTTTTTTTGAATATTATTTATATTAGAGCCATTAACTTTAGAAATATTATTCTTTTCGTTATTATTTTCTTCATCTATACCAACATGTCTTGGTACATATACATCTACTTTACCTTTATATTTATTAACAATTTCCTTTTTATTAAGATTATCATTATTTTTCCTTTTAGGAATTTGCTTTAATCTTTCATCAAATCTTTCTAAACTAGCACCAGTACTAGCATCATCATCCATAGTAGAAGTACTACTATGAATTACTTTTTCTTTAACTATATCATTATTTTTCATATATACCTCCACTACGCTATTTATATAATTATACCACACAATTACAAAAATTAACCAAAAATTTATCAATAAAAAACAGATGAATGAATCATCTGTTTTAATCTATAAATTCTTCTTCTAGCACCTCAGAAGGTTCCTCATCAAAGAATTCTTTTTCCAAAGTATAATCAATATTCATATACTCCCTAGCTCCAGTACCAGCAGGTATAAGTTTACCAATAATTACATTTTCTTTAAGACCATGTAAATAATCAACACTACCTTTAACACTAGCTTCAGTTAAGATTCTAGTAGTTTCTTGGAATGAAGCTGAAGATAAGAATGAATCAGTTTGTAATGAAGCTTTAGTTATACCTAATAATATAGGTTGTCCAATAGCAGGTTTCTTACCCTGAATAATAACATCTTTATTACCATCAGTAAAATCACTTATATTAACAACAGTACTAGGTACAAAATTAGTATCTCCATTATCAATAATTCTAATTTGTGATATCATTCTCTTTGCTATAATCTCTACGTGTTTATCACTTATATCAACACCTTGAGATCTATAAACTTTTTGAACTTCTTTAAGAATATATTGTTGAACAGTACCAGGATCGGTTACAGCTAGTAATTCCTTAGGCGAAATATTACCTTCAGTAAGTCTGTCACCAGCACTAACTTTATCACCTTTTTCAACACGAAGTTTAGCTCCATACATAGTAATATGTTCTCTTTCTTCGTTATCGTTTTTAATGTATATTTTAAATCTACCATTAGCATTTTCTATTTTACTAATAACACCATTATTTTCAGCTATTAAAGCTTTTCCTTTAGGTGTACGTGCTTCAAATAATTCTTCAACACGAGGAAGACCTTGAGTAATATCAGTACCAGCTACACCACCAGTATGGAACGTTCTCATGGTTAACTGTGTACCAGGTTCACCAATAGATTGTGCTCCCATAATACCGACAGCTTCACCAATTTCAACCAAATTACCAGTAGCAAGATTTCTACCATAACATTTTTGACATACACCATGTTTCGTTTTACATGTAAGCACAGTTCTAATTTCTACTTCTGTAATACCAGCTTTAATAATCTTATCGGCTATATATTCGGTAATATAAGTATCTTTATCACAAATAACTTCTTTAGTTTCAGGATTAATAACTTTCTTATTAGTAAATCTTCCCAATATTCTATCATATAATGGTTCTATAATACCATCTTTTTCATCAGTAAAGGCACTAACAAGAACACCTTGTATAGTTCCACAATCATCTTCTCTAACAATCATGTCTTGAGCTACGTCAACTAAACGTCTAGTCATATAACCAGAGTCAGCAGTTTTTAACGCTGTATCAGCACTACCTTTACGAGCACCATGAGTAGATAAGAAGAATTCAGAAACTGATAAACCATCTAAGAATGAAGATGTAATAGGTATTTCAACAGGTTGACCATTAGGCTTTGCCATCAATCCACGCATACCAGCTAATTGAACAAAGTTAGAAATTGAACCACGCGCTTTACTATTCATCATCATAAATATAGGATTATCTTCATAAGTTTTTGCATATACTTCTAATTCTTTTTGAATTTCAGCTTTAGCTTGATCCCAAACATTTATAACTAATTCAAATCTTTCTTTTTCAGTAATTAATCCACGTTGGAATTGTTTATTAATTTTCTTAACTTCTTGATTTCCTTTTTCAATTACTTCAGCTTTGTTTTTACTAGCTACAACATCAGAATAAGCTATAGTAATTCCAGAATAAGTAGAATATTTAAATCCTTGATCTTTTAATTTATCCAAGAATATAGAAGTTTCAGTAGTTTTATATCTTTTAAACATCTGTGCTATTAATTTTTCCAAAGTACCCTTATTAAATGGTTTTGGTCTTGGTATATTTTTAATAGCTTCCTTAATATCTTTACCATAATCTACAAAATAAATACTAGGAGTAACACCTTCAATATTATCATCTGTTGGTTCTTGAACATAAGGGAATGAATCAGGTAATATTTCATTAAATGTCAATTTACCAGCAGTAGTAATTAAATATTTATGTTTACAACTATCTAAGAACACTTTATGCTTAAATGAATCAACTGGAACAGCTATTCTAGTATGTAAAGTAATTTCTCTTCTTTGATATGCCATCAAAGCTTCATTACTATCTTTAAACACTCTTCCTTCACCATCTAATCCTTCTTTTTCCATAGTAATATAATAATTACCTAAAATCATATCTTGAGAAGGAGTAACTATAGGAGAACCATCTTTAGGTGATAAAATATTATTAGCACCTAACATAAGAATTCTAGCTTCAGCTTTTGCCTCTTCACTAAGAGGAACATGAACTGCCATTTGGTCTCCATCAAAGTCTGCATTAAATCCTGTAGTAACTAAAGGATGCAGCCTGATAGCTTTTCCACTAACTAATTTAGGTTCAAATGCTTGTATACCTAATCTATGTAGTGTAGGAGCACGATTTAACATAACTGGATGTTCTTTAATTATATCTTCTACAATATCCCAAACTTTAGGATCCTTATTTTCAATCATTTTCTTAGCAGATTTAATATTATTAGCAAGTTCACGAGAAACTAATCCATTAATAACATGTGGCTTAAATAATTCTAATGCCATATCCTTAGGAATACCACATTGATACATCTTTAAATCAGGTCCGACAACTATAACTGAACGTCCAGAATAATCAACACGTTTTCCTAATAGATTTTGTCTAAATCTACCTTGTTTACCTTTTAACATGCTAGCTAAAGATTTTAATGCTCTATTACCAGCACCAGTAACACTTCTACCACGTCTACCATTATCAAACAAAGCATCTACTGCTTCTTGAAGCATACGTTTTTCATTTTGAACAATAATAGAAGGAGCACCTAATTCCAATAATTTCTTTAAACGATTATTTCTATTAATAACTCTTCTGTATAAATCATTTAAATCAGATGTAGCAAATCTACCACCATCTAATTGAATCATAGGTCTAAGCTCAGGTGGAATAACAGGAAGAGCATCCAATATCATCCACTCAGGTTTATTACCAGATTCAGCAAAAGCATTAATTACATCAAGCCTCTTAACTAATCTAACTCTTCTTTGGCCTGTTGCATTAGATAATTCTTCTTGAAGACTAGCTAATTCTTTTTCTATATCAACTTCAGAAAGCAACTTCTTTATAGCTTCAGCTCCCATTCCTACTTTAAATGTATTACCATACTTTTCATAATAAACACGATATTCTTTATCAGATAAAGTTTGTTTTTTTACTAAACCAGTAGGACCTGGATCTAATACAACATATGAAACAAAATATATTACTTCTTCTAAATCTCTAGGACTCATATCTAAGGTAAGTCCAATATAAGAAGGAATCCCCTTAACATACCAAATATGAGAGACAGGAGTTGCTAATTCAATGTGTCCCATTCTTTCTCTTCTAACTTTAGATTTAGTAACTTCAACTCCACATCTATCACACACAATATTTTTGTATCTTAATCTTTTATATTTACCACAAGAACATTCATAATCCCTAGTTGGACCAAATATCTTTTCGCAGAAAAGTCCATCTCTTTCAGGTTTTAATGTTCTATAATTAATAGTTTCAGGTTTTAATATTTCCCCGTAAGACCAAGAACGAATCTTTTCAGGAGAAGCTATCCCAATTTTTAAAGCTTTAAAATTATTTGCTTCTAGCATTAGAACTCACCTCCCATATCTTCATCAGTCTCATCCGAAAAATCACCTATATCAAAATCTGTATTTTCATCTAAAGAATCTTCATCAAAATCATCTAATTCAGCATCAGACTCTTCATCATAATCGTCTTCAACTTCATCGTCTAAATCATCTAAAGAAGTATCTTTAGGTTTAATATCTATTTCCTCAGCTATAGGGCCATCATCGTCATCATCTTCCATTTCCAATTGTTTAAACTCTACAAGTTCATCATTAGAATTAATAACAGATATATCTAATCCTAAAGCTTGGAATTCTTTAATTAACACTCTAAATGATTCAGGTATGCCAGAATCAGGTAATGGTTGTCCTTTTACCAAAGCTTCATATATCTTTACACGTCCAACAACATCATCTGACTTATAAGTAAGAATTTCTTGTAAAACATGTGAAGCACCATAAGCTTCCAATGCCCAAACTTCCATTTCTCCAAATCTCTGTCCACCAAATTGAGCTTTACCACCAAGTGGTTGCTGTGTAACCAAAGAATATGGTCCTGTACTTCTAGCATGTAATTTATCATCAACCATGTGATGTAATTTAACAAAGTACATAACACCAACACTTATTCTATTATCAAACGGTTCTCCAGTACGACCATCATATAATACAGTCTTACCATCTTCATCCATTCCAGCTTCCTTCATCATAGCTTTTACATCTTCAATAGAAGCACCATCCAAAACTGGAGTAGCTATATGTACACCTAATTTTTTACAAGCCATTCCCATATGTAATTCTAATATCTGTCCAATATTCATACGAGAAGGAACACCTTGTGGATTTAACATAATATCAACAGGAGTACCATCAGGTAGATAAGGCATATCCTCTTGAGGCAATATAAGTGATATAACACCCTTATTTCCATGGCGACCACTCATCTTATCTCCTACTTGTATTTTACGTTTTTGAATAATGTAAACTCTTACTACTTTACTTACACCACTAGGAAGTTCATCATTATCTTCCTTAGTATATATTTTAACATCATGAACAATTCCTTCACCGCCATGTGGTACACATAAAGAACTATTTCTAACTTCTCTTGTTTTTTCACCAAATATAGCATGAAGTAATTTCTCTTCACTAGTCAAATCAGCCATACCCTTAGGAGTTACTTTACCAACTAAAATATCTCCTTCTTTAACTTCAGTACCAATTCTTATAATTCCATTTTCATCAAGATTCTTACGAGATTCTTCACTAACATTAGGAATATCTCTTGTAATCTCTTCTGGTCCTAATTTAGTATCACGACATTGAGTTTCATAATCTTCTATATGTAAAGAAGTATATACATCTTCTTTTACTAATCTCTCATTCATAATAACAGCATCTTCAAAATTATAACCATTAAAAGTCATGAATGCTATTACCATATTCTTACCTAGTGATAATTCTCCCATATTAGTACTTGGTCCATCAGCTAAAACTTGACCTCTTTTAACTTTATCACCTTTTCTAACTATAGGGACATGATTAGCTGTCTCACCTTGGTTAGATCTTTCAAAATTAGCCAAATCATATATATCTTGACCCTTAGCATTATTAACAACTATTTTCTTAGAATCAACATATTCTACAACACCACTAGCCTTAGATACAACAACAGCCCCACTATCTTTAGCAGCTACATATTCAACACCAGTTCCAACATATGGTGCTTCAGTCTTAAGTAAAGGTAATGCTTGTCTTTGCATGTTAGCACCCATTAATGCACGAGTTGCATCATCATGCTCTAAGAATGGTATTAAACTAGTAGTTACAGAGACAACTTGTTGTGGAGAAACGTCTATTAAATCTACTTTATCAGCAGGAATAATAACATTTTCACCATTATATCTACCAGCAACATTATTATCAGTTATTTCCATATCATCATTAACATTAACTGTAGCTTGTGATATATATAAATCTTGTTCCTGATCAGCAGTTAAATAAACCACTTCATCAGTAAGTTTTTTATTAACAACTTTTCTATATGGAGTTTGAATAAACCCATATTCATCTACTCTAGCATAACTAGCTAAAGATGTTATAAGTCCAATATTTTGTCCTTCAGGAGATTCAATAGGACAAATTCTACCATAATGAGAAGGATTAACATCACGAACCTCCATACCTGCTCTATCTCTAGATAATCCACCAGGACCTAACGCAGATAATCTTCTCTTATGAGTAAGTTCAGCAATAGGATTAACCTGATCCATAAACTGTGATAATTGACTACTACCAAAGAATTCTTTCATAGCAGCAGTAACTGGTCTAATATTTATTAAAGTTTTAGGAGTAACTGTTTCAACATCTTGAGTAGTCATTCTCTCACGAATAACTCTCTCCATCCTACTCATACCAATCTTAAATTGATTTTGAAGAAGTTCTCCAACTTGTCTAATTCTTCTATTACCCAAATGATCTATTTCATCATCATGTCCAATACCATCTAATAGATTCAAATAATAAGAAACAGATGCATAAAAATCAGAAATTGTCAAAGTCTTAACATCTAAAGTTTGATCATTACCAATAATCTTAACTTTCTTTTTAGGATCATTTGGAGAATAAACCCAAATAATTTGAACAATATTATGACTATCTAATTCTTGATTAATAGTAACTTCTTCTCTTCCATAACCTTCCGCAAATAATTCTTTTAATTTACTAAGAACATCTTTATCGATTAATGTTCCTTCAGAAAATATAACTTTACCATCTACTTCTATATCTTGTGCCAATTTAAGATTAAGAAGTCTATCAGCTATATTTAATTTTCTATTAAATTTATATCTACCAACTTTAGCTAAATCATATCTAAAACTATCAAAAAATCTAGTAATTAATTGGTTCTTAGAACTATCTAAAGTAGTAGGCTCACCTGGTCTTAATTTTTCATATATTTCAATTAAAGCCTCATCAGTATTCTTAGTAGAATCCTTAGCTATAGTATTCTTAAGATAAATATCATTATTAAACATATCTAATATTTCTTTATCAGAAGACAAGCCAAAAGCTCTAATCAAAGTGGTTAAAGGGACCTTTCTAGTCCTATCAATTCTAACATAAACAACTTCTTTAGAATCCATTTCATATTCTAACCAAGTTCCTCTAGAAGGAATTAATTTAGAAGCAAAAACAGGTTTACCATTTTTATCTAATTCCTTAGAAAAATAAACATTAGGTGATCTTACTAATTGAGATACTATAACTCTCTCAGCACCATTTATAATGAAAGTACCACTATCAGTCATTAAAGGCATATCACCTAAAAATATTTCTTGTTCTTTAACTTCACCAGTCTCATTATTAAACAATCTTGTTTGTACCTTTAAAGGTGCAGCATAGGTAATTTGTCTATCTTTACAATCCTTAATAGAATATCTTGGAGTATCTAATACATAATCATTAAATTCCAAAGATAAATTACCAGAGAAACTTTCTATTGGCGAGAAAGTCTCAAAAACCTCTTTTATACCATCAGTTGTAAACCATTGATATGATTCTTTTTGTATTCCCAATAGATTATCCAATTCTAAAGAATTTTTAATCATTGAGAAATTTCTTCTTTTTCTGTAATCTCCGCTTTGCTTTAATTTATAAGCCATTAATATTTCACCCCTATGCCCAATTTTTTGAAGATACCACGACAAAAAAGACGCGTTTCCAATATATAATACTAACACGCGTCTTGTAAAAAGTCAATTAAATTATTAACAAAAATTAAATTATTTTACCAAAATCATCCTAACTATATAAAAACCTTTAGCTTTAGCTACTATTTTATATTCAAATCTACTATCTATTTCACTAATTATAGATTTAACCCCATGATCTTTTCTCATAACAAACCATACTTCTCCATTGTCATTAAGATAATTATAAGAATCAAACAAAAATCTTCTAACAACATCCTTACCAGCTCTAATAGGGGGATTAGTTATAATATAATCATATTTAGAATTAACACTATCATATACATCACTAATAAAAACATTACAATCAAGTTTATTAAGTTTAAGATTATCTTTTGCCAATTTAATACTTCTCTTATTAATATCTACCATATCTATATCAAAATTGGGATGTATAGTTTTAAGTATTATACCAACAACTCCATACCCACATCCCAAATCTAACACTTTACAATTGTCTTTATTAAATTTAATATTTTCTAATAACAACCTAGTACCATAATCAAATTTATCTTTAGCAAAAACACCATTATCAGTATAACACTTAAACTCTTTATCAAAAATATTAAATTTAATAATCTTTCTTTCACTCTTAATACTATTATCATTATCAAAATATTGACTCATAATATCCCTACTTCTTAAATTTAGATTTTATCTTCTTTAAATTTCTATATAAACTATACCCCATATTATACAAATTATATAAAAATTTATTAACAACCAAATCATATTCTCCAATATACTCTACAACATATCCACCAAATCCCCTTTTAAATTCATAAACACCATAATCTGGAGTACCTGGTATAAAATTACCACTAATACCACCAAAATCATATAATTTTATTCCTTTTTCCTTTGCTAAATATATCATATCCATTTGCAACTTATATTGAGCCATTAAAGACATATAGTATGAATATGTACCACCATAGACATAATTAGCTCTATCCTTATCAAATATAAATACTCCAGCTGATATAGGAATCATTTTTTTTGAAACATCTTTTATCCTGTCATATAATTTATCATCTTTAAAATCATCTAAATACTTATCCCTATCTAAATATATAATAACCATTTTAACTCTATCCCCAAGATTATCTTTTAAACTCATATAATAATCTTTAGATCTATCAAAATGATTTTGCCTAATTGCAGTATGCTCCATAATAGCTTTAAAATCATCTATATTTTTTTCACTAACATCAACCATTTTTAAAGGATATTTTTCGTATTTACGAATGCATCTTCTACATCTTTGATCCATTTCTTTAAATATTTCTTCTTTATCTCTATTTATATCTAAACAATAGCTCCATCTAAATTGTAACTCAGAAGAATATCCTATGGTAAATCCCTTATGCTTATATCCCAATTTCTTTAACAAATTATATAAATCTTCATTAGAAAAATCATCATCTATAACATCACCATTTTTATCATGATGCTTATATTCAACTAAAGGATCAATTTTAACAAGAATTCCATTGTTCTTTTTAGCATATTTTTTTATTTCCGTAGTAAATAATTCCAATAATTCCTTATCATTAAAATCCATTAAATAACCTCTTGGAGCATAAAACATTTTTTTACCAAAAAACATATTTTTAGATAACAACAAAGAAGCAGCAACAATCTTTTTATTATCCATAATTCCCACATAACAAGAATCCCAACCTGTAATTTTTTTTAAATTAGCCCAATCAGTAGTTTGATAAAAAGAATTACCAGGCAAATCATTCTCTACTTTAAAAAATTCATCTTTCGATAGTTCAACAAACTTTTTCAAATTAATCTTTCCTTTCTCTTATTTCATCATCTAATACTTCTTTATAAAAATGCTGATAATCTTTAGAATATTGAAAATCTCCTCCCCATTTCCATCCATATTCTGTAAATATTTTATAAGCAAAATCTTCATGATCTATCTTACCTTTAAATTCAACATCTCTATTAGCATATTCTTTAGCAGTACTAGGATATACTTCACCATCCACTACATACGGATTATACAAAGGGTTTATATCTATAGCAAGCCCAAAAGCATGCCATGCCAATCTATCTATATTTTCAACTATTCTATAATTAAAACAAGAAGTATTATTATCTTCCATAGATAATTCATCGTCACCATCATATTCATCAACAAGCACCATTTTTTCTATAGGATACTTTTCTTGATACAATTTATAAAATATTTCTACAACATCTTGAGCCACCAATTTATTAACAATCATTTTACCATTATTATGTTCTTTCCCTTTAAAATCATAATACTTAACAATAATATATTTTAAATC
>CACXFI010000085.1 GCA_902766875.1 uncultured Erysipelotrichaceae bacterium
ATGTTTTAAATTTAAAGAAAAAGAAAAAGATACTACTCTAACTACTGTAAAAGTAGCAGAAGTAACCCATAGTATCTTTTATGCACCACAGTATATTGCCATATCTGAAGGTTTCTTTGAAGAAGAAGGATTAGATATTAACTTAACACTAGCTAGTGGAGCTGATGCTGTAACCTCAGCCGTTTTATCAGGGGACGTCAATATAGGATTATGTGGAACTGAAGCCACTATCTATGTATATAATGCCAAAGAAAAAGATTATCTTAAAACTTTCGCTGGACTTACTAAAAGAGATGGATCATTCTTAGTATCAAGAAAAAAATATGATAATTTTAAACTAGAAGATTTAAAGAATAAATATGTAATTGGTGGTCGTAAAGGTGGTATGCCAGAAATGACCTTTGAATGGGCTTTAAGAGAAAATAATATAGACCCAACTAAAGATTTAATAATAGATACATCAATAGCCTTTGCTTCTATGGAAGGAGCTTTCATCGGAGTAACTGGAGACTTTGTTACTCTATTTGAACCAAATGCCTCAAAAGTAGAACAAGAAGGCTTAGGATATATAGTAGCTTATGTAGGAGAATTAGGAG
The DNA here is from genome assembly GCA_902766875.1 of uncultured Erysipelotrichaceae bacterium. Classification (GTDB taxonomy): domain Bacteria; phylum Bacillota_I; class Bacilli_A; order RF39; family UBA660; genus RUG11215. The sequence goes on from CACXFI010000085.1 coordinate 597, forward strand.
GATCTGTTCCATATACTTCCTATAGTGCTAGAAAAAGTTATATTGAAGAAAATCCTAAAATAATAAAATCATTCTCTAATGCTATTAATAAAGCCTTAATATATATACAAGAAACAGACATAGAAACTCTTGCTAAAGACTTAGAAGAATTTTTCCCAGATACCACTTTAGAAGACATAGAAAAATCTTTAGAAAGATATAGAAACGGTGATGCTTGGAGAAAAAATATAACTATTTCCGAAAAAGAATTTGAACACATAGAAGAAATAATAAAAGAAGCAGGTATCATAGATACTAATGTCCCATATAAAGATTTAATCTATACCAAATATTTTAAATATTATGAATAATATTCTATCTATTAAAAATTTAAGTAAAAAATATTATAGTAAAGATAGTGAAATACTAGCCATTAAAAATATAAATATAAATGTTAAAGAAAATGATTTTATCGCTATAGTAGGTCCTTCTGGTTGTGGTAAATCCACTCTATTATCGATACTAAGTAATATTGATAAACCAACTACAGGAACTATAGAATATCCAAATGGTTATAAAAAAATAGGCTATATGTTACAACAAGATTGTTTGTTTCCGTGGCTTACTATCTTAGATAATTGCCTAATAGGCTTAAAAATCCAAAAAGAACTTACAAAAGATAAAAAAGATAAAGTAATTAATATGCTAAAAAAATATGGATTAGAAAACTTTATCTATAAATACCCAAACTCTCTATCAGGAGGTATGAAACAAAGAGTAGCTCTAATTAGAACCCTAGCTACTAATCCCGATATCTTATTACTAGATGAAGCCTTCTCAGCCTTAGATTATCAAACCAGATTAAAAGTATCAGATGATGTCTATAAAATAATAAAAAAAGAACATAAAACTACTATTATGGTAACCCATGATGTAGCAGAAGCCATATCAATGGCCAATAAAGTAATAATTATGTCTAATAGACCATCTACTATTAAAAAAATAATAGATATCAACTTAACAGATGCTACTAGCCCCATAAATAATAGAAAATGTAAAGAGTTTACAGATTATTATAATGAAATATGGAAGAATATTGATAACAATGTCTAAAGAATATAAACACTACCTATATAAATTAAAATTAAATAAAATATTAATTATAATAACTAGATTATCTATATTATTATTTTCTATTATTTTATGGCAATATCTAGCTAATAAAAATATAATAAATACCTTTATTACATCATCACCCAAAGAAGTATTAAATACCATAATAAAACTATATAATAGCAATAATTTATTCCATCACATAAAAGTTACAGTATATGAAACCTTAATATCATTTACACTAGCTACTATTTTAGGTATATTAATATCCATAATATTATGGTGGAATAAATTCATAGATAAAGTAATAGATCCCTATCTAACAGTCTTAAATAGCCTACCCAAAGTAGCCCTAGGTCCTATTATAATTATCTGGAGTGGAGCTAATACCAAATCAATAATCATAATGGCTCTATTAATATCTTTAATAATAACTATAATAACTATAAGTAATAGTTTCAAATCTACTGATATTAATAAAATAAATCTCTTAAAATCATTTAAAGCAAGTAAATATCAAATCCTAAAATATTTAATACTACCAAGTAACTATAATACAATTATAAGTACTCTCAAAATAAATATTAGTATGTCTTTAATTGGAGTTATCAACATAGTGTGAGAAAAATACATTTAAGGTAGTTTTAGATTTTTATTTGCAAAATAAGGAGATTATAAAGATTATTAATAGACATGAAAAGATTGACATAACATTATTATGTTAGTCTTTTCTATACTTTCAAATATATTTTTATAAAAAGAAAAGAGCAAATACATTGCATATTTACCTTTATTTTTTTATTAATTTTTTTATTCTTGGTTTTAGATTATAAATTTCTTCCTGTGTTACAATTCCTGATTTATCAACCGATACCTCTGGAATTACAATGCCTGTTTCAAGTTCTATCCAATCTGCCAATAGTCTTCTATGGCAAAAATGTTCTTTATTAATATCTAATCCTGGAAATTCGTGACAAAGTAATATTATCTCTTCTCCAAATTTTTGTTTTAAAGTATCAAATAATTCATTTGGATTTAGATCTTTCAATCTCAAATCATAAAACTCTTTTATATACCAGTCAATTAATTCATCTTCTGATAAATTATCTGGATTTTGATCATAATATTGCCATAAGTATAATCTTGGTGACATTTTCTTATATGCATTACCATAGAATCCCCAAGCATTTCCACCGTCACCAGTAATTGATACTAAATTGCCACTTTTTGCATTTACATAACAACTTGTTCCTTTTATAATCATTAAAATCCCTACTTTCACACACTTACTTTTGTTTATTATTTATCCTTTTTAAAGCTTTATAATTTTGTTTAGAAAAAAATATATTATATATTTCCAAAACCGTTTTTTGATGATCATCTTCGACAATAATATTTTGAAAATTTTTGCTTAAAAGTGTTTTCTTTAAAATTTCAAACACATTACATTTTCTTCCAATTTCTGTTTGCTCACTAGTTAGAATATGTTGATCAAGATTTATGTAATCAAAAAACACTTCACACATTTTTTTAAATATTCCTTTATTTCTAAAATATGAATTAACCTCAATAGTAGAAATATATGTAAATGGTTTATCTTGATCGTTAAACATCAGATAATTATCTAAATAGATAATTGCCCCCACTATCGTCTTTTTACCAATACTATTGTCCACTATCCCTAATAGATAATTATATGTTTGTTCATTTTCAAGACAGTGAAAACTAATGTAATTATAACTTTGAATATTTAAAAACGTCATGCCCAACAATTTATTTGTAGTCATATCTTGAACATATTCAAAGTTATATTCATCATAATAATTTTCATCAAAAAATTCTTTTAATTCAGTAGCATTTAGTTTAACCCATTTAATTTTATTCAAGTCAACATCTTCAATATACTCTTTAACCCATTTTTCTATATTCATCATAATAATTAAATTATCCCCCTTTTGAATAATTTATATTATAACATATATTCTCATATTTCTAACAAAAAAAGCAAATACATTACATATTTACTTTTTATTTCTAACTAATTTCTTACCATTCAAATTATTGTCTTTTATTATTTTATTCTCAAAATTACCTAACAATAAAAATCTTTGATTTAATTTAGTTGCATTATCTCCATAAAAATCAATTCCAACTTTTAAGAAACTTCTTGCACTTTCAATAATATTTAATAAATTATTAACATCATTTTCATCATATGCAAAATCTTGAAAGTTAAAA
>CACXFI010000086.1 GCA_902766875.1 uncultured Erysipelotrichaceae bacterium
AAAGATAATAAATTAAAAGAAATAGATATAAATAAATATAATGAAGAATATCATAATTTAGAAGTAAAATATATAAATATATTTCATAATAGATTTTTAATAATAGACAATATAAATTTATATCATATAGGAGCATCTATTAAAGATGCCGGTAAAAAATGTTTTGCAATAAATAAAATAGAAGATATAAATATAATTAATAGCATTATAGATAAAATAGATAATTAAACCTATACAAATAATTATAAATTTATTATAATAATATTATTAGGTGATAACATGAAAATAATAAAATATAAAAAAGAAAAGTCAGGTAAATATAAAATATATCTAGAAGATGGAAGCACCATAGACACATATGAAGACGTTATAATTAATAATAATATATTATATAAAAATGATATTGATTCTAAACTATTAAATAAAATAGAAATATCTAATAATTATCAAAAAATATATAATTCATGTATTAAATATATATCTATAAGAGTAAGAAGTACCAAAGAAATAAAAGAATATCTATATAGAAAAAATATAGATAAAGAAATAATAGATAAAATCATAAAAGAATTAACGAATAAAAATATTATAAATGATAATTTATATACAGAATTATTTATAAAAGATAAACTACTATTAACTAATTGGGGGCCATATAAAATAATTAATAAATTAAAAGAAACAGGTATAGATAATGATACTATAGATAAATATATGTATTTATTTAATAAAGAAGATGAAATAAATAAAATTAAAAAAATTATTGATAAAAGTATTAAATCTAATCATAAACAAAATATAAATATTAGAAATAAAATATATATAAATTTAATAAATTTAGGATATAACAATGATTTAATAGTAACTGAGTTAAATAACTATTTCAAGGAGGAATATTATGATTAATAGAATATATCGTTTCTTAAAAGGAAGATATGGAATAGATGAATTATATAGATTTATGTTTTATATATATTTTATATTAGTAGTAATAGATTTCTTTATTGATTTTTATCCTTTAACCATAATTACTTTTATCTTATTAATAATTATAATATATAGATCATTATCTAAAAATATAAGTAAAAGACAGAAAGAAAATCAATTATATTTAAATATAAAAAATAAAATAAAGAATAATTTTTATGATGTAAAAAAGAAATATAATTATAGAAAAACAAAGATATATAAAAAATGCCCTAAATGTAAAAAAACTCTTAGACTAGATTTACCAAGTAAAAGAGGAATTAATCATGTCACTTGTCCAAATTGTAAAAAAAAGATAACTATGCTAGTTTTAAGAAAACAAAAAGTAGAAGTAATAACAAATAAAAAAAAGAAAAAATAAATACTAATATACATAATTATAAATATTTTGGATAACATATAATTGGAGATGGTTAAATTGTCCAAATATTTAAATAAACTATTATTAGTATTTTTTTTATTTTTAACAGCTTGTAGTCTTGGTAATACTCCTACTAGTAAAGTAGAAAGCATGTTATATAAATATCAAACATTAGATAATGATATAAAAAAAGATATAGATGCTACATTAAATACAACTGACTTAAATGAAGAGCAATACAAAAAATATAAAAAACTATTAGAAAAGCAATATCAAAATTTAACTTATGACGTAAAAGAAGAGAGTATTGATAATGATGTAGCAACTATAACAGTAGAAATAAAAGTATTAGATTATAGAAAAACAGTAGATAGAGTAGAAAATGAATATATGGGATCTAGTGAATATGGGACATCTAGTTATATAGATTATAAATTAAAAGAACTAGAAAAAGCCAAAGAAAAAGTAACTTACACTATAAATTTTACATGTACTAAAAATGAAAATGGCAATTGGGAATTAGATAATTTAACCAATTTAGATAAACAAAAAATAGAAGGAATGTATTAACTTCTATTTTTTTGTGATATTTATAATTATCCTTAATATAATTAAATAGAAAAAGGAGAATAGATAAATGATAAATAAGCAAAATATATGGTTTTTAACATTATTTAGTTTAGTATTAGTATTAAGTATTTATTATATAACAATGCCTAATGAATTATTAATAAATAATAATACCAAAGTAGAAGAAACATCAAAAGAAGATAATAATAAAGAAAAAATAAGTATAGAAGAAGCAGATTATATAGAAACAATGAGAGTAGAAAATGATACAGAAGTAGCAGAAACAATAAAAGAATTAGAACACACATTAACTAATATGTCAGTATCTACTAAAGAAAAAAATAAAGCTTATGAAGAATTACAAAATATAAATAAAAATACAGCTAAAGAAGATGCCCTAGAATCTCTAATTAAAAATAAATTAAATTATGAATCATTTGTAAAAATAGAAGGTAATCAAATAAAAGTAGTAATAGGAAATGAAAAAGGAAGTACTAGTACTGCTAATGAAGTAATGAGACTTATACAAGATGAATTTGAAAGTAAAAGATATATTTCAGTACAATTTAAAGATAAATAGGTAAATATATTAACTAAAAAAATACTTTTACATAAAATAATATGAATTAGCATAATTACCATCCTTTTAAGGAAGAGAGGAATCATGAGTAAAAGTATTTTAACAAAAAGAGAAAAAGAAATATTTAATTTATTAGTAAAAAATAAATCTACTAAAGAAATAGCAGATATTTTAAAAATAAGTGAAAAAACAGTTAGAAATCATATCTCTAATGTAATGCAAAAACTATCAGTAAAAGGAAGAGCTGGAGCTGTAGTAGAATTAATAAGATTAAAAGAACTATCTTTATAAGTCACAATGTGACTTTTTTTCATAAATACAAATAAACTTAATATATTTTATTAGGTGATATAATGTTAAAAAGAATGTCAATAAGAAAAATAACAATAGCAACTTTATCTTTAATAATCTTAACTTTAATATATTTGTTTCCAGAAAATGAAGATATAAATAAACTAGATGTGCCAACTAAAATAGAATATAATGAAGGAATAATAGGAGTAGTTTACCTAATAGATAGTGATGATTATGTAGCTAGAACTACTATTAGTACCTGTGATTGTAGTACTTTAGATAAAGCTAAAGACCTAATAGATACTCTAACTATAGATGGTGAAAAAAGTAATATTATACCTAATGGCTTTAGAAGTATAATTCCAAGTGGTACCACTATTTTAAATATAGACCTAAAAGATAAAATATTAACAATAGATTTCTCAAAAGAATTATTAGACGTTTCAGAAAAATATTCAGAAAAAATGTTAGAATCAATAATTTATACTTTAACTAGTATAGATGGTATAGATAAAGTAAATATAAAAATAGAAGGAAAACTTCTAAAAAATATTCCTAATACAAAAAAAATAATTACTACTAATCTAGATAAAACTTTTGGTATAAATAAAATATATGATTTGACAACTACTTATAATATTGATAAATATACAGTCTATTATGTTAATAGTTATAATGATAACTATTATTATGTTCCTATAACTAAATATATAAATAATAACGATAATCAAGATAAAGTAAAAGTAATAATAGAAGAATTATCTAATTCTCCAACTGGTAGTATTAATAATTTAATAAGTTATTTAGATGTAACTACAACTCTAAATAACTATGAATTAAAAGATAATCTGATTAAATTAAACTTTAATGATACCATTTTAAGTAATAATAGCAATAAAATATTAGAAGAAGTAATAGAAACAGTAGGGCTTTCTATGGAAAGCTCATATGGAGTAGAGGAAGTATCTTTTTATGTTAACGACGAAAAAATACAAGATATATTTGTAAATGATATAAAATAATTATCTGTATGTTAATTTGTTTGACAAAATATATTATGTACCATAGAATACTTGCGAGTAGGTGAATTATATGATAGAAAGATTTAGTAAAAAAGAAATTAAAAGTATGATAAAGGAATACTATAAAAAAGAAGAAAATATTAATGTTAAGGTTAGATTTTTATTACAAATAGATGATACATTTAGTCAATTTTTTGGTAAAAGCGTGTTTTGCCCTTATATAACAGTAAATCATCACAATATAGTGCAAGAAATAGATAAAAATAAATTAAAAGATATAATAGCAAAACAAAACAATATATATGGATATAGTGTTGATAATATAGAATTTAAAATTGAGACATCTGAATTTTTAGAAATTCCAATATTTAATTGGGCAGAAGTATCATACAAAAAAACATTAAATAAGCCAATGTCTAAAACACTAAAAAAGAACTCTTAAAAGAGTTCTTTTAAATTTCATAGTGGCGTTCCCGAGGTGATTCGAACACCTGACCGATCGCTTAGAAGGCGATTGCTCTATCCAGCTGAGCTACGGGAACAAAAACTCAAATGCATATTGATTATACTACCAATTTAAAAAATAATCAACAACTTTTTAAAAATTTATTTAAGTAATTGCATTTTAACACTTAATATAGTAAAATATATTTGAAAAGAAAGTGGGTAGTAATATGTTTTGTAAATTTTGTGGTTCTAAATTAATAAAAGATGCTAAATTTTGTACTAATTGTGGTAATATCGTTGAAAAAGATGAGATAGCAGAAGTAGTAAAGGAAACAACAACTAGTAATATTAATAATACTGGTAGTGACACACCATCACTTGTTTTAGGTATTATATCATTAGTATTATTTTTTGTACCTGTAATTGGTTTTATTTTAGGAATAATAAGTTTAATTTTAGGATTAAGCTATAAGAAGAAATCAGGTAAAAGTGTAGGATTTGCTCTAGGCTTAGCTGGAACTATTTTAAATATTGTTTATTTAGCTTTCATAATTTTAATTATCATAGTAGCTATCTTTGATACACCAGATGATGAATACTATGAAGATAGTAGATACAATTACCATGAACATCATGATGGTTACATGTAATTATGAAAAAAGTATTAATAAAATTAATAAAAATATATCAAAGCATACCTGGACCCTGGCATAATAGTTGTAGATACACTCCTACTTGCAGCAATTATGCTATAGAAGCTATAGAACATTATGGTAGCTTAAAAGGAAGTATTATGGCTATTAAAAGGATTTTAAGATGTAACCCTTGGGGAGGACATGGTTATGATCCTGTAATTAAAAAAAATAAATAAAAATAAAATATTAGGTAATATTATAAATGGTGATAATATGTATAATATTACAATAAATTTAATTAGAAAATCTAAGAAGGAATTATTATATAAAGTAATTACTTCTTTTTTATTAAGAAGTCTATTATTAATAATACCCATATATTGGAGTAAAGCTATTAATTATATAACCATATCCATATATAATAAATCATTTTATTTAATAGGTTTTATTATATTACTAGCTATAATTTATTATTTGTTTTCTTACCTAAATCAAGTAACTTGGTTTAATTTTTATAACAAACTATATTTAGAATATACAAAATTAGTAGTAAATGATAATAAAATAAATAATCTCTCTTTAGCAGAATATACTAACATCATAAATAATGATATTGATATAATTTGTACCTTCTTAGGTAATTTAATAGTAAGAATATTCCAAGTTTTAGAATTTTTAATCATTTATATCTATTTCCTATCAATTAATATTTATATATTCCTAATAACAGTATTTATATCTATATTTATGCTATCTGTTTTTATAAAATCAGGGAATAATCTTCAATTAGAAAATGAAAAAAGAAAATCTAGCCTAGACAGAAAAACTTCTACTACCCATAGAATGTATTCTCTAGTAAAAGAAAATAAAGATTTATCTAGTACTAATAAAACATTTTATAAAAATAGTATATCTTATTTAAAAAATAATAAAAAATTTAATATCTTATCTTCATATTATACCTATCTAGTATTAGGAATAATAGAATTAAGTAAATATCTTGTTATAATATACTCTATATATTTAATAAAAATAGGTAATATGGAAATAGGTACAATCTTACTTATCTATAATTATTATGATAAAATAATAACTAATTTCGAAGTAGTAGGTACCATAAGTACAGAATATCAAAGTTTTGTTGTATCTTTAGATAGATTAAATAAAGTAGGGAGTTAATTGACTTCCTACTTTATATATTATATAATTTTATTATATGGAGGATTGATATAATATGAAGTCCGATGTGTACTATTATTTATTAGATTATGGATTTGATAATGATGAAATTGATAAAATAGAAGATGTATCTGATGATATATTTTTTACTAATTTGTTAGAAGTAAGAAAAAATATTAAATTTTTAGAAGAAAAAGGATTAGATGTTAATGAAGTAATAGATGCTATTAATTATAATCCTTATCTTTTAACGGAAAAAAATAATCGTTTAGAAGCTTTTGATGATATCTTTTATAATACTTTATTATTTAATACTGATGAATTAAAAAAATTAATTATAGATAATCCTGATATTTATACAGCTAGTCCTATAGAATTAAAAAAAATAATAAAGTATATGAATGATAATGGTATGTCATATAAAGATATAAAAAATGTTTTTATTAAAACACCTAAAGTCGTTAGCTATGACTACGATGAATATCCAGAATTAGTTAAGGATAAAGAGGTGTAATTATGAATGGAAGTATAATACAAGGTATCATAATTACACCTAGTCAAGTTAGTAGTAATATAGATAGAGCTTTAGCTAAAGGGACTATAGCAGCTTTAACTAGTAAAGATTTAAATATACTAGCTCAAAAATATTTTTGGGATAGTCAATATAATTGTTATAGATGCCCTTATAGTGGAAAATTAATTACAAAACAAAGTGATTTAGTATTAGAACATATAATACCAATATCTTCTAAAGGAGGCACAATTCTATTTAACTGTGTACCTGCTCATGTATCAATTAATGGTAAAAATGAAAAATATACTAACGACCTTTTTGAGTGGTGGTATAAATCTGAAGAATGTTTTCAAAATTTAAGTGAAGAAGAAAAAAGAATAGAATATGGTAAAAGATTATATAACTTAACATCATATATTATTGAAGCTTATAATGTTGTTATGAATGAACTAGATACATTGTTTATTAATACTGAGGAAGTAGATAATGAAACTATTAATCAAAAAGGAGATTTATCCCAATCAAGAAGTATACGAAAAGATAAAAAGAAAAAACTTTCTACTAATGAACAAATAAATTATCATGAATTTTTAGAAAAGGCTTTAGAAGAATTAAAAGATTTAGGCTATAACGTTGATAATTTTTCTTCAAATATAAATAATATTAATTTTAATATCTTAGAAGAATATAAAAATGGTCAAAAAATTCTTATGAAACTTATAAAGAATACTATTGATACTGATGAAGTAAAAGATAGAAGAGAAAGAACTATTGTAAGAAATATTAATATAAAAGAATTAATCGAATCAATTAGAGATGAAAATATTCCTCTTACTAATGAATATATAGAAACTAGCATATTAGATAGATTAAATAATATTACTAATATATTAGAAGAAAATAATCTATCATTAGATAGTTTCTATGGTGATATAACTAATGTTCATAAATATTTATATAAAAGAAGTTTAAATAAAACAGATATAGAAGAACTAGTTAATAATATTAATATGAGTATTAATGATAAATTTAATGGTTTTATAGAATTTGTCCTAAGAGAAAAAAGATTGCCCAATCAAGAATCAAAAAATGAAAAAGAGAAGAAATTAGGCTGGTTTAGAAGCAGTATACAAGCAAGGGAAAAAGATAAAAATTCTTTCCACTCTAATTTAAGTGAAAATCAATTAAGATATTTACATGATTCAGATAATGCTTTATTAAGAGAAATATACAAAAATATTTTAAATCAAGCTGTAACATATAAAATAGATATTCCCTATATAGATGAAAAAATGAAAAGTAAAATAGAAGAATATCAAGAAAAATATAAAAATGCCAGTATCGAAAAACAAATAGAATTAGATAAAGAATATCAAGATTATATATATTTTAATCCTCAGGATACTACTCATACATTTAATAGTTTTATAGAATTTGTTATGGCTAATAAAAGATTACCTAATAGAGAATCATCAGATGAAAAAGAGAAGAAATTAGGTAGGTTTAGAAACAATATACAAAGTATTAAAAAAGATAAAAATGTTTTTCACTCAAATCTAAATGAAAGACAATTAAGATATTTACATGATTCAGATAATGCTTTATTAAGAGAAACATATAAAATTATTTTAAATCAAGCCGTAACCAATAAAATAGATATTGCCTATGTAGATAAAGAGTTGAAAAGTAAAATAGAAGAATATCAAGAAAGATATAAAAATGCCAGTATCGAAAAACAAATAGAATTAGATAAAGAATATCAAGAATATATATATTTTAATCCTAATGATAATAATCATACATTTAATAGTTTTATAGACTTTGTTATGACTAATAAAAGATTACCTAATACAGAATCATCAGATGGAAAAGAGAAGAAATTAGGCGGGTTTAGGAAAGGTATACAAACAAGGGTAAAAGGTAGAAATGCTTTCAGCTCTAATTTAAGCGAAAATCAATTAAGATATTTACATGATTCAGATAATGCTTTATTAAGAGAAATATATAAAATTATTTTAAATCAAGCTGTAACCTATAAAATAGATATTCCTTATGTAGATAAAAAAATGAAAAGTAAAATAGAAGAATATCAAGAAAGATATAAAAATGCCAGCATCGAAAAACAGTTAGAATTGGATACAGAATATCAAGATTATATATATTTTAACCCTAATGATAACGCTCATACATTTAATAGTTTTATAGAATTTGTAATAAGAGAAAAAAGATTGCCCAATCAAGAATCAAAAAATGAAAAAGAGAAGAAATTAGGCTGGTTTAGAAGCAGTATACAAACAAGGGTAAAAGATAAAAATGCTTTTGGTTCTAATTTAAGCGAAAATCAATTAAGATATTTACATGATTCAGATAATGCTTTATTAAGAGAAACATATAAAATTATTTTAAATCAAGCTGTAACCTATAAAATAGATATTCCTTATGTAGATAAAGAAATGAAAAGTAAAATAGAAGAATATCAAGAAAGATATAAAAATGCCAGTATCGAAAAACAAATAGA
>CACXFI010000087.1 GCA_902766875.1 uncultured Erysipelotrichaceae bacterium
AATCCTGGTACAGGTAAAACTACTATAGCTAGATTAGTATCTGATATATTATATAATTTAAAATATATTAAAGAGAATAAATTAATAGAAGTATCTAGTAAAGATTTAGTAGCAGAATATGTAGGTCAGACTGCTCCTAAGACGATGGCTGTAATAGAGAAGGCTATGAATGGGGTATTATTTATAGATGAAGCTTATACTTTATCTAGTAAGAATGATAATTCTTATAATGGAGAAGCTATAGCAACTTTAATACAAGCTATGGAAAATTATAGAGATAGGTTAGTTGTAATATTTGCAGGATATACAAAAGAGATGCAAGATTTCTTAGATTCTAATTCTGGTATAGTATCTAGAATAGGTTATACTTTAGAATTTGATGATTATACTACTGATGAACTTATAGAAATATTTAAGGGCATGGTTATAAAGAATGGATTTGTTATAGAAGAAGAGGCCTTAGATTATTTAAGAGAAATAATTGATGATAATAGAAATATGAAGAATTTTGGTAATGCAAGATTTGTTAGGAACATATATGAAAAAACTGTTATTAGGCATGCTTCTAATGTTAAGGATAAGAAACAAAAGAAGATTCTTAAGACTATTACTAAAAAAGATATAAATACAGATAATTTAATATTAGAATAAACTAGATAATTCTAGTTTTTTTCTTTTATATATAGTATAATTAATATGGAGATGATTAATTTGAGTAAAATAAAAAATGTAATAGGTAGAGAAATATTAGATTCTAGGGGTAATCCAACAGTAGAAGTAGATGTTATATTAGAAAGTGGTATAATGGGTAGAGCTAGTGTTCCTAGTGGAGCTTCTACTGGTGAAAGAGAAGCTTTAGAACTTAGAGATAAAGATAATTCTAGGTACATGGGAAAAGGTGTTAAGAAAGCTGTAAGTAATGTTAATGGGCCTTTAAGGGATTTAGTAATAGGAATGGACTCTGATAATCAAAAAGAAATAGATTATGCAATGATAGAATTAGATGGTACAGATACTAAAAGTAATTTAGGAGCTAATGCTATATTGGGAGTATCTATGGCTGTAATGAAAGCTAATAGTATGGAAAAAGGGGTTCCTTTATACAAATATATAGGAGAAGGTAGAGAGTTACCTAAACCTATGATGAATATTATTAATGGTGGAGCTCATGCTGATAATAAATTGGATTTTCAAGAATTTATGATTATTCCAGAAAGAGATACTATTTCTGAGAGAATTAGAGTTGGATCAGAGGTATTTCATAATTTAAAGAATGTTTTAAAAGAAAAGGGTTTATCAACAGGAGTTGGTGATGAAGGTGGATTTGCACCTGATTTAGATAATAATAGTGAAGGATTTGAACTTATTATAGAGGCTATTAAGAGAGCTGGTTACGTACCTGGTAAGGATGTTAATTTAGGTATAGATGTAGCAGCATCTGAATTTTATAAAGATGGTAGGTATGAATTGGTTGGTGAAGGTAGAAGTTTAAATACTGATGAACTTATTAATTATTATGAAGAATTAATAAACAAGTATCCTATTATATCAATAGAAGATCCAGTAGATGAGAATGATTGGGAAGGATTTACTAAGATTACTGAAAAATTAGGGGATAAAATACAATTAGTAGGGGATGATTTGTTTGTTACTAATAAGAAATATTTACAAATGGGTATAGATAAAAAAGCTGGTAATGCAATATTACTTAAAGTAAATCAAATAGGTACTATTACTGAAACATTAGAAACTATAGAACTTGCTAAGGATAATGGATATAGAACTATTATTTCTCATAGAAGTGGGGAAACTGAGGATAGTACTATTGCAGATTTGGCTGTAGGTTTATCTTTAGGACAAATAAAGACTGGTTCTATGTCTAGAACTGATAGAATATGTAAATACAATCAATTATTAAGAATAGAAGAGGATATAAATAGATAGAGGTTATTATGTATAAAAAAATAGTTGTTGTAGTAATTTTACTTATGTTAGTTACTGGATGTAATAATAAGGTAGAAGAAGAAAAAAATGAATATTTAGATACTAAGGCTATATTGGAAACTAATAGTGATTTTTCTGATATGGATAGTTTTCCTTGTGAAGTTACTGTATCATTAGATAGAGTAGATGAAGAGAATATTAGTTATAATGTATTATTTCATGATGCAAAAGAAAATATGAATAATCTTAAGATTTTAGTTATTCATAATCAATATACAGAAGAAGTATTTCCATATATTGGCCTTATGGATAGTAAGAGTAGGTCTTTAATGATAAATAGTGAAGATAATAAAGAAATAACTATTAAAGGAAGTTTAGAATCTACTAGTGATATAGATGATTTGGATTTGGAATTTAGAATTTGGATGGAATATGTAGATGATAGTGGGGATAAGCATACTGTATTTTATAAAACGACAATATAATTATAATTAATTAGTTATAATTATATTGGTGATATTATGCAGGTTAAAATATTTGATGAATCTCATGAGAAAGATTTAGAAACAGATATAAATGATTTTTTGAAAGAAGAAAAAAGAGATATTATAGATATTAAATATTCTGTATCTACAAGTGTTTTTTCAGAAGAACAAATATATTGTTTTTCGGCATTAATATTATATAAATAAGACTAGTTAAAAAACTAGTCTTTTAATAGTAGTAGGGATATGGATAAGAAGGATACATTGGGTAAGGTCCATAGGCAGGATATGGTCTTGGGTAGAAGGAAGGAGCTAATAGTCCCCCAGTTATACCTCCTAATAAAAATGGCCCTAAGAATCCTCCTCCTATAAATCTATTATTGTTATTTCTTGGAGGCCTCATATAGTTATTTGGTCTATAATTATTCATTATTTCACCTCAATATATTATATAGATAAATATTACTAAATGTTCTTAATAGTTAAATAATTATAAAATTATCGAAAAAGTATTTGATTTTAGTGATTTTTTTGCTATAATTATGTAAGAGTAGGTGTAATATGAAAAAGAAAATAATATTCTTGGTTATATTATTATTTATTCTTACTGGTTGTAGTGAAATAGATACTTATGATAATAATTATGAGAATGTTATAAATAATGTTTTATCATATAATAATAATTATGTTAATAATGCATCTATTGGATATAAATATTATTTGCCTAAAGGTGTTAAAGTAATAATAAATAAAGATTATAATCAAACATTTAAATGTTTAGATAATTATATGTATTTATATGTTGATATTGTTAGCTATTACTACAAGAATAATTTTAATTTAAAAGATAGTAAAGAAAATCATTATTATTACAATAATATTAATGATAAAGGATACATAGTTATAGATGAAGTTGATAATAAATATTTTATAAAGATTGTTTATAATTATGCTAAGATTGAAACATATAGTGATAGTAAAGATTTAAATGTTATGATTAGCTATGCAATGATTATTTTAAATAGTATCGATTATAATGATATAACTATAGAATCTATTTTAAATAATAATAGTGCATCTTCAAGTGAAATAAGTTATGAAATAAAAGGTCCTAATAATGAAAATGGCTTTTTGCAATATTTAGAAGAATATGTAGTAGAGAATGAAGAAGAAGAGGAATTACTTCCTAGCGAATAATAAAAGAGGTGCTAATATGAGTTTATTGGATAAATTTAAAAATTTGTTTACGGACGAAGAAGAATATGAAGTAGAGGAAGAAATTCCTATAAAAGAAAATACTAAAAAAGGACATAGTCTTCCAACTTTTATGCGTGAAAAAATAGAAATGGAAAAAGAAGAAAATAAAGAAATAGAAAATACTAGTGATTTAGTTAAACAAATACCACAAAAGGAAATTCCTAAGGAGAAAAAAGATTTAATTAATACTGATGCGAATAAAGAACCAGAAGAAGAAAATAAATTTAAATTTCCTATAGCTTTTGAAGAAAAAGATTTTGTAGAAACTACTAGACAAAGTAAACAAAATATTATTTATCAAGAACATGAAAAGAAGAAAGTAGAAGAAGAGCATAAGAAAAAGACACCTTCTGAAATATATGGATCTAAAAAAGGAAAAAAAGAAATTTCTAAATTTAAGGCATCTCCTATTATATCTCCTGTATATGGTGTTTTAGATAAAAATTATAAAAAAGAAGAAGTAAAAGTTAATAGTGGAGAAGTATTAAAAGATTATGAAGCTAAGACAGTAAAGGGTGAAGTTAAGGTTGATTTTGAAAGTGTTAGAAAAAAAGCTTTTGGAAGTCTTACCGATGAGATAAGAGATAATTTAAATTGTGAGGATTGTGAATTTTATCAAGAAGCTAAGAAAAGATATTCTGAAAGTGAGCAAGAGAAATTTTTTGGAAAACCAGATAATGATGATATATCAATAGGAGAAGCAGTTGAAAATTATTATGATTTTGGGGTTAGCTATGAACCTGTACATAAATATGAAGAAGCTGATGAAGAAGTTAAAATAGTTAATCATGAGGATAATGTTGGAGAATCAGAACAAATTGAAATAAAAGAACCTGAAGGTAAAAAAGCTAATGTTTTATCTACTTTAAAGAAAAGTATGGGGGATGAAGAAGAAGCTCCTAAAAGAGAAAAGAAATCTATTGAAGATTTGGAACTTACAGATGATTTATTTAATTTGATTGATTCTATGTATGATGAAAGGAATGATGATTAATGGAAGCAACTTTATTTTTTCAATATTTATTGTATATTCTTTGTTCTATATTATTAGTTGTATTAATAATATTAGGTGTAAAGCTTATTAATGTCATTGATAAAGTTAATGTTATAGCAGATAATGTTAATACTAAACTTAATTCACTTAATAGAGTATTTAGTGTTATTGATCTTACTACTGATAAGTTGTCGCTATTAAGTGATAAAGTAATAGATGTTGTTACAATGGCTTTAAGAAAATTAAATATATTTAATAGGAAAAGAAAGAGAGATGAGGAAGAATATGAGTAAGAGAGGACTTGCCAAGTTATTAGCAGGATTAGGATTAGGTGTCGGTGTTGGAATGTTAGTTTCACCTAAATCTGGAAAAGAAAATAGAGAGGAATTGAAAAGGATTTTTGACGAATTGGTAGAAAAAGTTAAAGCTATCGATCCTGAAGACGTTAAAAATCAAGTTGTATCTAAAGTAGACGAATTAAAAAAAGAACTATCTGAATTAGATAAAGAAAAAGTTGCTTCTATAGCTAAGAAAAAAGGCAATCAATTAAAGAAGAAAGCTGATGAATTAGTTGAATATGCTAAAGCTAAAGGTACTCCTGTTATTGAAGGTATAGCAGAAGATGCAAGAGAAAAAACTATAGCAGTTGTAAAAGATGTTTTAGCTAAATTAGAAAAAGAAGATTAGTATATTTAGAGATTAGAATTCTAGTCTCTTTTTTTATGGACTTTAATTATAGTTAATGTTATAATTGTGATGGTGATTATTGTGGATATATTAAAAAAATTAAAGATTAGAACTAAAAATATAGATTTATATAAAGAAGCTTTTACTCATTCATCTTATACTAATGAACATCCTGAATTTCCTCATTATGAAAGATTAGAATTTTTGGGAGATGCTGTGTTAGAACTTATTATGAGTGATTATTTATATAATAGTAGTAATTTAGAAGAAGGAAAAATGACTAAAACAAGATCTAGTTATGTATGTGAAAATGCTTGTGCTACTTATGCTAAAGATTTAAATTTTCATAAATATATATTACTTGGTACTGGAGAAGGAGAAGCTAATGATACGATTTTAGCTGATGT
>CACXFI010000088.1 GCA_902766875.1 uncultured Erysipelotrichaceae bacterium
ACCTGTACCCATCCCGAACACAGAAGTTAAGCACTTCAGCGCCGACGATAGTGAAAGCGAAAATAGGACATTGCCAATATTTTTTTTGTTTAAATACTTGAAAAAAACAGCTTTTTAGTATATACTATTAGCTGTAAAACAAATGCGCCCATAGCTCAACTGGATAGAGCGTTTGGCTACGGACCAAAAGGTTTGGGGTTCGAATCCCTATGGGCGCGCCATATTATAAATTAGATAGTACTATAAGTGCTATTTTTTAATTATAATTATATAGAGGTAATAAAATGAAAACAAAAGAATCAATATTTTATATAATAATAAGACCAATAATTACATTTATATTTAAATTACTATATAATCCTAAAATTATTGGTCAAGAAAACATACCTAAAACAGGTAGAATCGTAATAGCAGGAAATCATACCCATAATTTTGATTGCATACTATTAATGAGTTCAACAAAAAGAGAAATCCATTTCCTAGCTAAAAAAGAACTATTTCAAGGATTAAAAAAAATAATCTTTAATAATTTAGGACTAATACCAGTAGATAGACAAAATAAATCTCCAAAATCCTTAACTTCTGCCATAGAATATTTAAATGATGAAAAAGTAATAGGAATATTTCCAGAGGGAACCACTATAAAAAAGAAAGGTGAATTATTACCATTTAAATATGGAGCAGTATCTATGGCTAAAAAAACAAATTCATCCATAGTACCATTCGCTATTACAGGTAAATATAAATTAAGAAGTAAAGATTTAACTATTAGGTATGATAAACCTATAAAAATAACAGATAACAATTTAGAAAAAGAAAATAATAAATTATATAACAAAGTAAACTCTCTAATTGAAGAAAATATAATAGAAAAAGTATTAGAAAAATGATTTTATATCTATTGTATTATCATTTTTTTTATGTTATAATACTAACAACTTGACAAAGAGTGGCCTATTAAGTCCACTCTTTAATATTAGGAGGAATTATAAATGGAGGACCAAGTAAAAAAAATAATCGAGCCAAGTCTAAAAGAAATAGGAGTAAAAGTAGATAGTATTGAATATGTTAAAGAAGGAACAACTAATTTTTTAAGAATAACTATCGATAAAGATGATATTGTAGATATTGACACTTGTGTAGAAGCTACAAACATAATTAATCCCCTATTAGATAAAGCAGACTTGATTTCTGAAAGTTATATCTTAGATATATCTTCAAAAGAAAGAGGTGGTAATAATGGCTAAAAAGAAAGTCCAAGTTAAAGAAAACATGGTTGAATTAATTAAAAATATTGCTAAAGAAAAAAATATTGATGAAAATATTATCATAGAAGCTATGGAACAAGCACTAGCTTCAGCTTATAAAAGAACAGAAGGTCAAGCTAAAGCAACTCTAGATAGAGAAACAGGAGAAATAAAACTAGTATCAGTAAGAAATGTTGTTGAAGAAGTTCAAGATAAAAATTCTGAAATATCTTTAGAAGAAGCTAAAGAAATAGTTCCTGAAATAGAAATAGGAGAAACTATTGAAAGACCAATAGAAATAAAAGACCCTAGTAGAGTAATCGCTAGAACTGCTGTTCAAGTAGTAGGGCAAAGAATAAAAGAAGCAGAAAAAAATAGTATTTCAGAAGAATTCAAAGATAAACAAGATGAATTGCTAGTAGGAACATTATCTAGAGAAGATGCTAAAACATATTATGTAGATTTAGGAAGAACCTTTGGATTACTTCCAAAAGCTGAAATAATTCCTGGTGAAAAATTAGAAATGGGTTCTCAAGTAAAGGTTTATGTATCTAAATTAGAAATAGGTACCAAAGGACCATTCATCCTATTATCAAGAACTCACTATGGCTTCTTAAAAAGATTATTAGAAACAGAAATACCTGAAATAAATGATGGTACAATCCTTTTATATTCTGTAGCAAGAGAAGCTGGAAGTAGAAGCAAAATAGCTGTTTACACATATTATGATAATATTGAACCAGTAGGATCAGTTATCGGCCAAGGTGGTTCACGTATTAATAGAATCTTAAAACAATTAAATGGTGAAAAAATAGATGTAATTGAGTATGATAAGGATCCAGTAACA
>CACXFI010000089.1 GCA_902766875.1 uncultured Erysipelotrichaceae bacterium
CAATAGCTTCTCTATAAATATCTTTAGCTATCCCATAACCATCAGATACTAATCTAATATAATTATCTAACATAACACCATTATTAATTTCCATAACATATAATTTATTACTAGTAGTTTCTATTATATCAATACTTCCAAATACTAAATCAATAGATTTACTTACATCTAATGCCATATTTCTTAATTTTTCTTCCATATTTTTATCACTAATAGAATCTATAGTAGCTCCTCCCGATAAATTAAATTTCCAATTATATTCAAATTTTTCATTTTTATCTAATACTCTATCTAAATTATCATCATTAATTCCTTTAAAATACCCAGGATTTATTTCTTCTAATAACTCTTTAATAGTATTAATACCATTTCCTATAACGACAGGTTTAATTTTCTTATAAATTAACTTAATTTCATTATTTAATATAATAATTCTATATTCATTCTTAATATCATAATAAGGACACATACTAATAGAAAAATTCTTACTAAGTAATTTATCTAAAACATTAACAAGTAATTCTTCATTATCTTTAATATGATATACATCTACACCACAAGTACCTTTATTAGGTTTTAAAACTATATTATTACCATTATTTTTATAATACTTTCTTACATATTCTAAACTATTATAACCTATTGCATATGAATTATTATTATCACTTCCATATACAATATTATGTTCAATAATAGGTATAGAATTATACTTTAATAATTCATATAAAGCATATTTATCATCTAAAATAGAACCCAAAGTATAATTATGTAGTCCAAATTTATAGCCCATTATATATCTAGTTTTATCTTTATATTTTAATAAAAATATCCAATCATTAGATAATAATTCATACTTAATATTTTCTTCTTCACATATTTCCTTTATTATTTTTTTAAAAATATTAGACATATATACCACCCATGTACATAGAATTATAACATAAAAAAAGACTTATAAAAAGTCTTTTATTACACTCTTCTAACAGCTACTATATGAGAGCTTCTAGCCCAGCCTTCAATACTAGATAGTATTACACCTTGACTAGGATTAGCAGCATGAATCATCATACCATCACCAACATATAAAGCCGCATGAGTAGGGCCATTATCAGCACGAGTACTCCATACAATAATGTCTCCTGGCTGCATATTATCTATTGATACTCCAGTACCAGAATATATAATATCGCCACTACTTCTACCTACTTTTTTACCAAACAAACCATATATATAGTATACAAATCCAGTACAATCAAATCCTGTTTCAGGACTAGCTCCAGCATAAGTATATCTATATCCTAAAAATGAATAAGCAGCTGATACTACTGAAGTAGTATCCACAGTAGCAGAAACATTACTATTAGTATAAGAATATGTATAAACAGGTCTATCTTTTACAGAAATACTATAACTTTTTTCACTAACATTTCCACTATTATCAACAGCTTTAATATTAACACTATAATTACCCGCTACATTGTTATTAAAATCAGTAACAATAGTATAATATCCTTTATCAGTATCAGTAACTTCTTTTTTATAAGATAAATCACCATCTACTTGATCTTTTACACTATCAATATTAGAAAGTACGTCATAGCTATCTCCTGTATAAATAGATATATCATCCTTCTTAATACTAATATCAGCACCTACAGTATCAATAACTTCTATTTCCTTATAGAATTCTTTTTTAACATTACCATTTGAAACAACATATATAACTTTATTATTACCTAACTTACTAGTATCTACACTACCAGTAAATATTACTTCTCCGGATTCTACTTTATCAACATAATCCAAAGCTTTAAATTCAGATCCATATTCTATTGTCTTAGAATCCTTAAAAGACATACTCATTTCATTATATAGTTTCTCATCATTAATAGTATTACTAAAAGTACTAAGTAATGTTAAAAATGGTACCATAACAAGTATAAACCTGTTTTTAGCCCTTGTCTTCTTTCTTAAATTATCCATCACTCTCTTACACGAGAGCGGATCATTTATCCTCTTCATTTTCAATTCTCCTTTTTTAAAGTAGCGAATGCTATTCTACCTCATTTTCCAAAAAAAGTCAAATTTTAATCAAATATGTTAACACAATTCCTTTAAAAACTCATTAATATTATATTCAAAAACAAAGAAAATATACAGTATATCTATACCGTATATTTCTTTTAATAATATAACTTTTTCTATAAAACTACTTACTATCTTGTATATCTTTTAACATATTATAAATTACTTTAGTACTCTCGTAAGCTAAATTTTCTTCACCTGCATAATTTACAAACACTTCTAATATTTCATCTACATTATCCTTATTAACCCTATCCTTAACAATATATTTAGATATTTCCAATCTATCTTTCCATATTAAAGTTAATAAACATTGAGCTATTACTTTGTTAGATAGATTACTATTTTTATATAATTCCATAACTAATTCATCAGTTATTTTTCTAGGATTTGTAACAATAATCTTATTAGATCTATAATCACCCTTTTCATCATCCACCTTAACTACTTCAGCATCATCTGGAATAATAACATCATATAAAATATCTCCTCTATGTAACCATCTAAGTATCTTATCCTCTGTACCAAAATTAAA
Organism: uncultured Erysipelotrichaceae bacterium; assembly: GCA_902766875.1. Classification (GTDB taxonomy): domain Bacteria; phylum Bacillota_I; class Bacilli_A; order RF39; family UBA660; genus RUG11215. The sequence goes on from CACXFI010000089.1 coordinate 2,621, forward strand.
TCCACCCATTTCTTTAGCATCCATATTATTAGGATTCCACTTTTTCGCTACATTTACTTCATCTACCTTATACTCAAATCCATTAGCATTAGATTTAACACCATCCATTACTCTAACATATTTAATCATTTTTTGTCTCCTATACTTAATAAATCATATTATTTATTACATCTATTAAATCCCTTATAAATCTTTCTCTTGTTTCTTCATCTAATTCTAATATAGACAAATATGGATTTAAATCTTCAAGTTCAACCAACAATAATCTTCCATCTTGAGTTCTACAAGCATCTACTCTTTGAATGCCATTTTTAATACCATTCCATCTTATAAATTTTTGAGCGAAATCCATATCTTCACTATTATAATCATATTTTTCTAATTTCCATCTTTGCTCCTTATTTGGTGCATATAAAGCATATTCTAATTTATCATTAATAAAATAAAATGATACTTCATATTTAAAATCAATAGCCGGCTGAATCAACATAGTTCCATCTATTATATTTCTATTTAATAATTCTTCCTTTTCTAGAAATTCAAGACCAATTGAATCAGAACCATCTTTTGGTTTTATAACGTATTTATCTGTATCAGGAAGTAAATCTATATCTTCTACTCTATCAATAGTAGGAATAACAGGATATTTTTCTTTAGTTAAATCTAATAAATATTCTTTACCACACATATCTGCTTTACCACTAAATTCATTAAATATCTTCAGATTATTACTTTTAACTCTATCAACAAAAGAATTATAAATATCTTTGAAACTATTAACTCCACCTGTATTTCTAAAAACAATTAAATCCACATCATTCTCAAAACTTTCTGAATTTTTAGGATTACATAAAACAACATCAAAATTATCTTTTAATCTATTTGTAATATATAAATCCTCTTCATAATAATTTCTACCCTTAGCCACATAATATAAATCTGTTAAATATAATATTTTTTTCATATAATCACCTCAACCACTAATAAAAGGAATTCTTATTATAAAAGATAGTATTAATCCTATAATTAAACTTATTATCATATTCCTTATATTCTTATATAAAACTATACAAGTACCTATAAATACTAATAAATATAAAATACCTTTAATATCAAAATACAATATTCCTATACTAAAACAACTTGAAAACATAATAAATAATATCAAACTACTAATAATTATAGATACTTTATTTTCACTTTTAGAATACCAACATATATATGCAAGTATTGGAGATATAATTGTTATAACATACCATATCATCATATAATTTTTAGGATTAAATCCACTAAATAAAATAGTATATAAATGATAGCTAATAGTCATACCAATAAAAAATAATAAAACATTAATACCTGCTCTTAATGGTGTTTTACTAAATACTGATATAATTACTCCTATAAATAACCAAATACTCATACTAGAAAAGAAATTACCTAAATCTAAATATGCAATTACATTTTGCCACCATATACTATTATCAATTGATAAATTATCTAACCATTTAGAAACTATTCCTAATAATATCCCTAATAAAAATATAAATAAAGTATTAATTATTTTATTTTTAAATATATTTTTCAAAAATAACACATCCCCACTTTTTAATTATAGCACATAAAAAGAAAGATTTTCATCTTTCTTATAAATTATTCTTTTTCTAAATCAATACTATCAAATGCCCCTAAATCCATTACATCATATCCTAAATCTTTTAAAGTATTATAAGCTATATTACTTCTACCACCACTTTTACAATATACTAATATAGTTTTATCTTTATCTAATTCTACATTTTCATCTATTTCATCATAAGGTATATTAATAGAATCTTTAACATGAGAAGTATCATATTCTTCTTTAGTCCTAACATCGACAATAATATAATTATCCTCTTTTAATATTTTATCTAAAGATGACATTTCTTTTTCTTCACTACATCCTACTAATAATAATCCCATAGTAATTATTAATAAACAACATAATATTTTCTTTCTCATAAAAAATCCCTACTTAATTAATTTTTCAAATGCATTAGCGTTTAATATCGTATTTGAAATAAATTTACCTTTATAGAAATTAGCCCAATTATTAATAACACAAGGAGCATTTTTAGCTTTTTCCAATGAATCAATTTTAACAAAATCTAATTTAATGCCTTTATCTTTAGCATAATCAGATAATTCTTTAACTTCATATTCTACATAAGGACATTCATTACTATAATAAATAGTAAAATTATCTTTATCTATTTCCATCTTTCTAGCACTATTACTAAATTTAGGAGTATCCCCATTATCAAAAGAAAGTGCCATTAATTCATAATCATCAATTGTATCTACTACTTTAAATCCATAATGCAGAAAGAATTTCTTATCTCCAATAAATGGTTTTTTCTTTTTAGATACTAAAGTACATATACCACTCATTTTCTTATTCTTAGAATCATTAATAGCATATTCTAATAATTCTTTACCAATACCTTTACCCTTAAAACTACCCGCTACCCATAAACAATATATATACATATAATTCTTACCATTAATAGGCACCCAAGCTGTCTCAATGGGTTCATACTCAATAAATATTTTACCTCTAGCATTTAACTTTCTAAATACATGACCATCTTTCAATTTACTCTTTATCCATTCTTTTTTCTTATCAACACCATCTTGATGTTTAGGATCACCTATAGCACAACAAATATGTTCTTCATCTATATTATTTAAATCTAAATTAATATATTCATTCATATATACTTACCTCCAAGAATAATTTAAAAAGATTATTTACTTTTTCCTGAACTTGGTGAATCATCCCATTTAATATCCTCAAATTCTCCAAAATTTGCATCAAAATCAATAGTTCCCGATAATACCCCATCTTGAGGAGTAGATAAGTCAGATTGTTCTCCAGTTCCAAAAAGATTTGATTCTAATCTAGTAAGCCTAGTTTTTGTTTTTTCTAAAGCCATCTTGTAACCTTCTCTCAATATACTAATAGTTTCTGGAGTCAATGTTTGCTCAAATCCTTCGTTTAGCCTTACCATTTGTTTATCAACATCAAAACAACCAACTATAAATTTAGGATCCAAATAATATGTTTTACGACCATTTTCTTGCAATTCTTCTCTAAAAAAAGCGCCATATCTTTCACCATCTAAATCAGAAATATCCCCCATAGAATTAACATATTCTAAAGGTAATCTTACAATAATTACCTTTTTTGAATTCAAATGTGGCCAATTATTAAGTTGTTCTTTCAACCCTCCAATAGTAGGTTCAGGCAAATCAAATTCTTTAAATTGATCTTTAAGTTCTGGAGTAGGTGCACTTAAACCCACAGTAGTATAATAAAGAGAATTATCCTTTGTCCTTAATCCTTTACTAAAAATAGAATCAACAACTTGGTCACCATTACCAGATCTTCCAGTCCCATGACCCAAAAAAATAAACCCAGATTCTGATAGCAAAGAACTTAATTGTTCTACCGAAACATAAGTTCCTTCACCAGAAGATACAACATTTGTATTATTAGTAACCATAATTATACCTCCCATTAATATTAAATAAACTTACCAATAAACACAACAACAATAGATAATACTAAAAGAACTATTAATTCAATAGGAATATAACGACTATATTTATTTTCTAACTCTATTATTTCTTTTCTATTCTTAATATTATCAATATTCTTCCCAATAATTATTTCACTAGTTTCTAAAAATTTATCTATATCATCCTTATAAATACTCCTATTATTAGTTGTATCATAACCAGCATATTTTTTTTCTGGAACTATAGTAGAATATAAACGATCCAACTTATTACCAAAAACAGTATTGCCTATCATTAATGCTAAAAATGAAACAGCTACAGGAAACAGTATGTAAGTCATACCATAAATCTTTCTAACTTCAGGCACAAAAGCCAATAACAAACCAATAATCAAACTAGGTATTACACCTAAAGCAAAACCAATTTTATTAGTAATTAAATTTTTCTTTTTTATAACTCTATCATATCTTTCAGGAGAACGAAGAATTTTTTCTTTTATTAATTGATAAACATCATCCATTTTTTTATCGTCACTACTCAAATTAACATCAATATCCATCTTATATTCATATATATCCATATTTATATGCTGACTTATATATTTTTGATTGCGACCATTTTGTATAGAATATCTATAATTATATCTAACCCACATATTTTTTACTTCATGCAATCTAGTATTAAACAAAGTAATAAAAGAATTATAATTATCAACAGTTATACTGGTATCATCATAAAAATCAAAAGTACACTTAATTTCTCCTTCAAAATTTTTTGTAGTCCATTGTTGATATTCCCACTCATATTTTTCATTTTCTATTTTTTCTTGTCTACAAATTTTCTGATTTTCTTTTATTTCTTCTTCCATTTTTTGAAATATATCAGCTAAATCTTTATCAGATATTATTTTATTAGCAACCTTAATAGTATCGTTATACATAATTAACTCCTCCAAACTTATTTATCTTGTTTGTTACAAAAAATACTATTAGCGACCGGAAATTTTTTTAATATTGAATTAATCTGTTCCTCTATTTTATTCATACTAGGATCATCATGGTTAGATTTTCTTGCAAAGGTTATTTCATATGGTCTAAAAATAATTGAAAATGAATTTTCATGATCCTCATACTTTTCAGACTTACCTCTTGAAAAATCTAAGCATAATTTAACATCAACACTATCAACTTGATTTAAATTACCATCATCAACAGCAGAAACAAAAGATTCATAATCATTACAAGTTATATTATTATAAGACTTTTCCCTAATATAAACTTCTAATCCTTGTGCATAAGATTTTTTATACATATAATCTCTATATTCATATTTATATTGTTTATTTTTTTCTTCATCATCTTCTACCAATTTTGTAAATTGTTTATTAATTTTATCACAAAACTCTACCAAATATGAAACGGCTTCAATTGTTGGAATAACATTTGAATAATCAAATTCATTATTAATTACCTTTTGTATTAAATTATCATCTACCATATTATCACTCCTTACTATACAAGTATACCATATTTTATTATAAATAAAGCCTTTATTAATCAAAAATTAAAATTTCTTTACACTTTACTATTCCACCTTTTTAAAGTAGGAAACAATTTAGTACAATATTCTCTCATCTCTTCATTAGTCATACCAGCTTGTTCCCCATATTGAGAACACATTTCTATATATTCTTCCATAGTAACCTTATCTATAAATTCTCCATCTTTGTAGCAATATTTACAATAATCATAATTAATACTACCATCCTTATTCATTCCTAACTCTTTATTAGACATAATAGGCATTCCACAACTTTGACATATCTTATTTTCCATAATATCAACTCCTATTAAAATTATATCATAATTTAATAATAACAAAATAATATTATAAAAAAACTTCATTTAAAACGAAGTTTTTAAATCAATTCCTTTACTTTTTCTTCCATATCTTCAGGCTTATATGTCGGAGAATATCTTCCAACAACATTACCCTCTCTATCTATTAAAAATTTAGTAAAATTCCACTTAATATCTTTTTTATCTTTAGCAGTCTTACTAATTTTTTCTACAGCCTTCATAGCCATTTTATTTTCCATACCATCTATAGTATCATCCGCTATAGCATCTTTTAAAAATGTATATAAAGGTATTTCGTTTTCTCCATTAACATCAACCTTACTAAACTGATCAAATGTAGTATCATATTTTAATGCACAAAACTCATGTATTTCATCATCTGTCCCTGGAGCTTGATTTCCAAATTGATTACATGGGAAATCTAATATTTCTAATCCCCTATCATGATATTCTTTATATAATTTTTCTAATCCTTCATATTGAGGTGTAAAACCACAACCAGTAGCTGTATTAACTATTATTAAGACCTTACCCTTAAAATCATTTAAAGATACATCCTCACCACTTCTATTCTTAACTTTATAATCATAAATAGACATATAATCACCTTCCTTAAAAAAATTATATCATAAAAATTTTTACATTTTACTATATATTTGTATTATTCTTCTTTATATACGACAATGCTTTAACAAATACTGGATCTTTATCAAATTTTGCTTTATCCCATTCATACCAAATATCAAATGCTGTTTGAGCACCATCCTCAATCATTTTATTTATTTTAGGACTTTTAAACACAACATTATTTTCTTGATCATCTAAACCATGTTGATATCCCATATCCTGATAAACTTTAGCCTGAATATCAGCTTCCATTTTATCACATAAATAAGCAAACTTTGATTCTTTCGTATTATGTTCATCAAATTCTATTAACAAATTAAATAATTCTTCTTTACCACATAAATCCCCTAGAACATCGCTCATAGCTTTATGTTCCATAACAGCCTTTTCTTCTAATGTTATCTTATCAAATGGAGTTATATCACCAATTAACACTTCACCTATTTCATGAATAGTTAACATCTTTAATACCTTTTCCATATCCATATTTAATTTAAATTCAGAATTCAAACTAATCGCTAGTATACAAGTTCCATATACATGTTCTGCAATACTCTCTATTCTATCACTCTTAACATTCCAATGATTCTTATCCCAACCACTTCTAATCTTATATTTAAGTTTTGTAGCTAAAAGATAAAATCTCATAGCATTTCTTATTTGTCCTTCCATAAAAACCACCTACAAACATTATACCATATTCATATAAATAAATATATCATTAAAAAAGAGAATTATTTTGAAGTGATATAATAAAAGTAGACAGATAAAAAAAGAACTGTTTACTTTTTAATTTGTTAAAATATAGTTAGGAGGAATTGTAATGA
>CACXFI010000090.1 GCA_902766875.1 uncultured Erysipelotrichaceae bacterium
AACCCCAATTCAATATAAATTTGAATTAGGGTTTTAAAAGAACGTTCTTTTTATAAAGTGTCTATTTTTCCTTGACTACTTCATTTATAGTTCTTTTTTTGACATATTTATTAATACTATTTATTTATAATAAATATGGTGAATAATATGGATAGAGATAGAAATATATTACTTTTAGTAAGTATTATTATAGTTATTGTATCGATAACATTATGTTATATAAAATTAGATGGTGGTATATCATATGATAATTATAAAAATTATGATAAATAACTTTACAAAAATCTAATTTTTATTGTATAATTGTATCTGTAATCAATGCCAGCCTGGCGGAATGGTAGACGCGGTGGACTCAAAATCCACTATCAGTGATGATGTGAGGGTTCAAGTCCCTTGGCTGGTACCATTAAAAATTAAATCCTATTTTGATAGGATTTTTTTTATTGACATTAGTTAACTATTGTGTTAAAATACATATGATTTTGGTTGTTAAAGGGGAATGTTTATGGGAAATATAGAAAGGGCGAAAGAATTATATATTGATTTAAAAAAAAGATTAGAAGCTAATAAAGATAAAGTATATGAATTAGTTGATGATCCTTTTGTTAGTAAATATCTTGAACTTATTGATGAAAAAGAAAATTTAAGTCTTAAATTAAAAATAGCCAAATATCAAAACGAACTAGAATCATCTAGGTATTATGAAAAATTATTGTCTGAAAATGGTATTATGATGTCTGAATTGAGGAAAAAAGCTAAAGTTTCAAAATATATAAAATTGATGAAAGAGCAAGAAGTTTTAGATTATAAATTTAAAAAGGCTAAATTTGATTATGAAAAAAATATATATTTAAATTGTGATCATTTATTTGTTAGATATGGTAATGGAGATAATAATAAACCTGTTTGTCATTGCTTAAAGTGTGGTTTTGATACTAAATTAAAATCTTCTGATAGATTTGTTATGGATAGTGATGATTATCAAAGATATAGGATAATGAAAGATAATAATTTACGTGGTATGATTATAGGTGGATATACAAATTTAGAATTAGCTAAAAAAATATATCAAGGTATTATAAAAAAACATCCTGATATATCTAATGAGATAGCAACTAAATATTTTATGGTAGCTAAATACTTTATACTAAAAAAAGGAAAAGAGAATTATAATAAACATGCTAAACATTTAGGATTAAAGAAATAAGAGAGGTTTATATGTTAAATAAAGATGATTTTTTTAAAATAGATATAAGAGTTGGTACAATAGTTGATGCTAGTGTTAATAAAAAGACTAGGGTACCTGCTTATAAATTAAAAATAGATTTTGGAGAGTTAGGTATAAAAAATTCTTCTGCTCAAATAACTGATTTATATACTCCAGATACTTTAATAGGTAGACAAGTTATATGTGTATTTAATTTAACTCCTGTTAAAATATCTGAAGTTAAGAGTGAAGTACTAGTACTTGGTACTATTACAGATAAGGGAGTAGTACTTTTAAATGTTGATGAGAAAGTAGAAAATGGTTTAAGAATTAGTTAGAAGGTAGTTATATGAATCAAGAGAAGATAGGTGCTTTTATTAAAGATATAAGAAAGAAGAATAATCTTACTCAGAGGGAACTTGCTGATAAGTATGGAGTTACTTATCAAGCTGTTAGTAAGTGGGAAAATGGTAAAAATTTACCTGATATATCTTTAATTAGACAAATGAGTAAAGATTTTAATGTTAGTATAGAAGATATATTAGATGGAGAAGAAAATAAAAGTAAAAAGAGTAAGATTATTATTATGATTATTATATTATTAATAGTAGGATTAGGATTATTTTTTGCTTTTAATAATAAAGATGAGTCATATGAATTTAAAACTATATCTAGTAGTTGTAAGGATTATGAGATATTTGGTAGTATTGCTTATGATAAAAATAAATCTTCTATATATATATCTAATATAAATTATTGCGGTAAAGATAAGAATATTAAGTATGATAGAATAGAATGTATTTTATATGAAGTTAATAATGAAGAAGAAATAGAGATTGATAATTATAAACATAATGGTAATAGTATTACTTTAGATGAATTTTTAAAAGATGTTAGATTTCATATTGATAAATATGATAGTATATGTAAAAAATATAATGAAAATAGTATATATATATTAGTTAAAGCTAGTAATGATGATAAAGAATATTCTAAAAAAGTATATTTATCTTTAGATGATAGTTGTAAGAAATAAGCTTAGGCTTGTTTCTTTTTTTGTTGAAATAAGTGTATTTTTGTGATATTATATATAATAGGAGTAAGTAGATGAGTAAAAATAAGAAAGATAATGATATTTTAAGTTTAATAACTGATATATATATTTTCTTGATTATTGTGTTATTTCCTTTAATGGTAGATAGTACAGGTTTTTTTAAAATCTTGGAATTTAAGTACAATTGTTTTGTTTATATGTCTATTACATATATATTTTTAATTATTATACTATCTATATATTATTTTTTGAAAGGAATAAATATATTAAAGAAAAGAAAATTAATGTTAGCAGAATGGTTAGCTGTAATATATTTAGTTATTAATATTATATCTTGTTTAATATCTCCGTTTTTTAAAAGTTATAATCTATTTATTGGACCTGGAAGAATGGAAGGATTATTAGTAACTACATTATATGTTTTATCATTTTTATTTGTTTCTT
>CACXFI010000091.1 GCA_902766875.1 uncultured Erysipelotrichaceae bacterium
TATAGTTTTATTAGTAACATTAAAAATAAATAATTATATATATTATAAAGTAAAATTATTAGAAAATAAAATATGGATAGCAAATATAATATCAATGATAATGTCGCAAACTATATATGGAGTATTAATAGGATCAATGTATTTAGCCTATATCAATAATTATTTAGATTTAATAATAATAATAGTAATAAGATTTTTATTAGCAATATTAACCCAAGTATTAGGAACAATATTAATCTATTATTTAAATACAAAAAAACATAAAGGAGGAAATATAATATGAGAACTAGAAAACAAGAATTAATAAGTGATAGTCTAAAACCAATTGTAAGTAAAACAATAAAAGAAGCAAGAGCAAAATATAATTACTCATTAGAAGATTTAGCAAAGGCATTAAATTATAAAAAGAATAGACAAACACTTCATAAATATGAAACAGGTGCTTTAAATATTCCATATGACATATATTTCGAAATATGTAGAATTCTAAATATAAATAGCAATATCATAACAGAAGCTCCAACTACAGCTGAAGAACAAGAAAAATTAGAAAAGAAAATGATAAAAGAATATATGAATAGTTTAAGATCAGATAAAGATTTAACTACAAAAATGGAAAAATTAATTAACAGCTATAAAAATATTGCTTATGAACCAATAACTAATAAAAGTGAACTAACATTAAAAATATCTGATGATTCAATGGAACCTGTTTATTTAAAAAATGACAAAATTTATTTTGAAAAATGCCAAGATTATAAAAATGGAGATGATATAGTAATTGCTATAAAGAATAATCTTTTAGCAGTAAGAAGATTATATAAATATCCTAAAGGAATTATATTACAAGCTTTAAATCCAAAATATCAAACAATAAATATAAATATCATATCAAATGATATGATATTAGGTAAAGTAAAATCAATATATAGAGAAGTAAAATAAAAAATAACCATATAGGTTATTTTTTTTATTAGTTTAGAGCATCTTTAAGTTTGCTTCCAGCCTTAAATGCAGGAACAACACGAGCTCCTATTTTAACTGCTTCTCCAGTTTGAGGATTACGTCCAGTACGAGCAGCTCTCTTCTTAGCACTAAAAGTACCAAAACCAACTAAAGTAACCTTTCCAGATTTCTTTAATCCTTCTGTAACTCCTTCCATTACAGCTTCTATTGCTCTAGCAGCATCAGCTTTAGTTAAGTCTGCATTGTCTGCAACGAATTCTACTAATTCAGCTTTTGTCATTATTTATACCTCCATCTAAATAAGCACTATATGCTTACAACAATAAGATAACACGAAAAGCCAATAAAATCAATACTTATTTCATATTAAGTAACAAAAAAACGCAAAAAAAATAATATACCCTGATAAAGTACATTATTCCTAGTTTAGTAAGGATTGTAACCGTTTGCATATCGCTAAGAAGATACAAACTCATAAAGTAAATATTATCAGTACTTACTCCAATCTCTTATCTTTAGAGTTTTCTTTCTCAAAACAATTGTCTTGTTTAGCGGAGATAAGAAACTATCTCTCAATAGCCCCACTTTCCTAGTACAACTAACTAATATTTAACTAACCACCCTTTAACGACCAATCATTAATCAAGACATTAATATTGCATAAACAATACTTATTAAATTCAATACTATATTTCAAATATCAAATATTAATAAAACTCAACTAACAACTAATCACTAAGACCAATTAATCACACTAATTAATTGTTACCAACCTAAACATCTACATTATAACAACTTTAAAATACATTGTCAATACTTTTTGTTAATTTTCTTGACTTTTATTTAAAAACGTGATTTTAAATAACAAAAGCTATCATATTATTAGCACCTTTATTAATAACTTTAGTAAGAGTCTGACCTAATTTATACCTTATAGAATCTGGCATCATAGATAATTTAGCTTGTATACCTTCTTGAACAATAACATCTAAACTTCTACCAAATATTTCGCTTTTCCATATTTCACTGCTATTATCCTTTGTAAGATAATTAATTAATTCTTTACTTTGTAATTCACTACCTATAATAGGTTCAAAAGTAGATTCAACATCAACTTTAATCATATGGATAGAAGGAGCGCGTGCTTTAAGTTTAACTCCATATCTAGAACCTTGTTTAATAATTTCTGGTGTCTCTAATCGCATATCTTCCAACCCTGGTATAGCAATACCATAACCCGTTTTTCTAACCATTTTTAAAGCATCCTTAATTTGATCATATTCATTTTTAGCCGTATTATATTCCTGAAATACAGATAATAACTTAGCTTTTGAATATATATCTACACCAATTATATCATTTAGTATATTATTATAAAGGTCATTAGGAGCATCCAATTGAATAGTAACTTCCCCTATTTCTGGGCTAACATTAGAAATATAAGCCTTATTTATAAAATCAGAATTATAAAAATATTTAGTAATATTATCAACATCACGAAGTTTATTAACCTCAGTAATACTCTCCCTAATTTTATCTACATATTCCTTTTTTAAATAATGATTGCAATCTAAAGTAGCAATCCACTCAGGTATATTAATTTTTACTTCTTCAATAGGAAATTCATATAAAGCTTCCTTTAAAATATTATACATTTCTCTTTCTTGCATATTATCTACATTTAAAGGAAGAACAGGAATATCATATTCTTTTCTTAAATCATCAGCTAGCTTTTCAGTTTCAGGAAGCATTGGATGTGCTGAATTTAAAACAACAATAAATGGCTTACCAATATCTTTTAATTCATTAATAACAATTTTTTCAGCTTCCACATATTCACTTCTAGGTATATCACCAAAAGATCCATCAGTAGTAACAACAATACCAATTGTAGAGTGTTCCTTTATAACTTTCTCTGTACCTATTTCAGCAGCTTCTTCAAAAGGTATAGGTTCAGAATACCAAGGAGTCATAACTAATCTAGGACCATTATCATCTTCATATCCTTTAGCAGCAGGGATAACATATCCAACACAATCAATCATTCTAATATTAGCTGTAAAATCATCAATTTTAATCTTAGTAGCTGTAGCAGGAACAAATTTAGGTTCAGTAGTCATAATAGTTTTACCAGCAGCAGCTTGAGGAAGCTCATCTAAAGTTCTCTTTTTCTCAAATTCATCATCTATATTAGGAATAATAACACTTTCCATAAATTTTTTTATAAAAGTGCTTTTTCCAGTTCTAACCGCTCCAACAACCCCCAAATATATATCTCCTCCTGTCCTCTCAGCTATACTTCTTATAACTTCATTTTTTTCCATATTTTACCTCACTTTTCTCTATTCAGTAAATAATATGAAAAAAAACAAATAATATAACAAAAAATAGAATTGCCATAAACAATTCTATTTATAAATAACAACACTATTTAAAATATTATCCTTATACTTATTACACAATTCATAATCATCATATAAATCAAATAATAAAACATACAATTCATTATCTATATAGGTAGTATATACATAACTATTATCAACACTAACCATCTTATAATCAATATTATTAATATTAATATTAATAATATCTTTATTAACATTGTAATTTTTTAAAATATCATTTAAAAAATCTTCATCACTATTAAAACCCATTCTCTCAACAGTAACAGAGCATTTATTTAAATAATTATAAACAGAATAATATTTATTATTATATTTACCTTTCTCCCAATCAGATTGCAATTTAAATTCTATATTACCCATCCTTACAATTTTTTCATTAAACTCTATCTTCGATACAAAAAATATTATAATAACAAATAATACAGTTAAAATAACAATTACAACATTATTATTATTTTTAGAACATTCCTTTTCCACCAATTTAGAATCCATATATTTAAGTTTGTAATTCTCAATCTTATATTCAACAAACTTAATATAAATATTATTAAATATAATAAATAATAATATATTGATAATTATAATTAAGTAATAAATTTTAAACACATAACTAATAAAATATAATATCAAAGTAATAGCACCAAGTATATACATTTTCTTATATAATAAATAAACCCCACCAAATAATAAAGCCCATATATTAATTTTACTATTATATTTATTATAAGTATTTTTTAAATATAATTTTTTAAAATCTTTTTTCATTATCTAATTGTCATAGAGTATTTAACATAATTATAATATTTTTCACATTTTTTACCATATCCATTATAAATATTAAATTCATAATTATAAACTACTCCATCCTTTTCTATAACATGATAATAAACTTTAGAATCCTCAGAATTCTTAATAGTTATAACATCCCATTCATCACCAAATATAGATATTTTATCTTTTTCAACATTTTCATTAGTACCTATTCTTTTATTAATATAATCATCCGCAGTACTATAATCCTCTTCTTTAGAAGCTACTATTGAACAATAATTAACATTATCAGAATAAACAAAAGATGATTTATCTCCAGTATCGCTTGAATATTCATCAAAATCGCTAGGAACTCTAAAATATAATTTATCAACATAATATTGAGGATAATAAACAATATACAATAATAAAGCAACTATACAACCAACAATTCCACTAAATATCAAGAAAAATATAGCTAAACCTGAAGTTCCACCTTTCCTAGAAGTTCTATATATTAATTCATCAATACTACGTCCCCAATATTTTCTCTTAACACCATCAATTTTATTATTACTTAAAGCAAAATATATATAGTGAAATAGAAAAGACATAACAAAGTTAAGACCAAATATAACAAAAACAGAATATTTACCCATTATAACTACGCTAGCTACATCTATAGCCAACCACACCAAAGAAAGTAATATAAGTTTTCTATATAAAGTATAAGCAAATCCAAATATTAAAGTATTCAAAGACCACTTTCTTCTTTTTAACTTTTCATAATTCTTACCAACAAAGTACCCTTCTAAATTAATAACATTATCTTCATTAATATTGCTATTTTGTTCGTTATTAACGTTATTATTTTGATTAGCAATTTGCTCAGTATTTACATTACTATTATCATTAACCATTTGTTCAGTATCTACAGTATCATTAATAGTATTATTTTCTTGAGTATTGTTATTTTGTTCATTACTATTAATAAATATTAAACCACAATTATCACATTTGCTAGCTCCACTAGCTATAACGTTTTTACATCTAGGACAATTCACACTATCACCTCTCTATTATCTATATTTTACCACATAAATCAAAAAAAGAAATACTTTAATATTAATATTTCTAATCTTTATTAAATTTTCTTTTCAATACTTCTTTTAAAAAATAATTATAAATACACTCCATATTATCCATATCTTCTGGGTGCCACTCTACTCCTAATAAAAAACAATTATCATCTATATACTCAATAGATTCAATAACTTTATCACATTTAGATCCTACTTTATATTTTACTTTATCATTAGGCAAAGCATATTTATGCCTACTATTAACAATAATCTTATCGCTAAACATATTATACAAAATACTATTCTCATTAATATCTATATAATGATTAGACATATAATGACCATCTATTTTAATTAAATCTTCCTCACTACCACTAAAACTATATAATCCAATAATTTGACACCCCATGCAAATACCAAGTACAGGTATATTATTTTCTATACAATAATCCAATATTTTAAAATGATAATTATATATATTATCTCCACCAGGAATAATAATTCCATCACAAATATTTAGAATATTTAAATCAATTTTATCATCATCCATATTTACAATCCCTATATAACTACATTTATTCTCTAAATATTTAAAATTATTCTTACCAATAGCTTTATATATATTATCATTTATATTTTCATCTCTAGAGATAACCCCAATAATAATATTATCCATTATATAAATTTATCCAAATCTTTAGGTACATTATCATTCATAACCGTATCTATTATTTTTTGTTCTTTTTCTACTGATACCTCCCTACCAGTCATATGAGATATATCCCTAATTACCTCTCTTAATGTATTCTCATCTTTCATATTACCATCTTGTAATTTTTTAGCTAAAGATAAAATTGTATCTTTATCAACATTAGTCTTTCTTTTAACTTTATCAAAAAAACTATCAGAAAAAGCCATATAAAAACCTCCTACACTATAATATATGTAGAAGGTAAAATATTGTTAAAATTATTCAATATCTCCTTTATTTTTAAATTGAATAATAATAGGAGTTCCTTCAAAATCAAAATTTTCTCTTATTTTATTTTCTAAATATCTTTCGTAAGAAAAATGCACTAAATTCTTACTATTAACATTAAAAGTAAATTTAGGAGGTGCTATACCATTTTGATTAACAAAATATATTTTAAGTCTTTTTCCTTTATAAGAAGGAGGCTGATTTAACATAACAGCATCTCTAATAACATCATTTAAAACACTAGTTTTAACTTCTTTTCTAGAATTTTCATATACTTTTAATACTTCTGGCATTAATGTATGAATCCTTTTTTTAGTTTTAGCAGATAAATATACAATTGGGACATAAGTTAAGAATTGAAATTCAGATCTCATAAGTTTAGTAAAACTTTTAATATCATTTTTATCACTTACAGTATCCCATTTATTAACTACAAAAACAATAGGTTTACCAGCTTCTAAAGCAAATCCTGCTATGTGTTTATCATGCTCAATTATTCCTTCTTCAGCATTAATAACAATAACACATACATCACTTCTATCTATAGCTTTCATACTTCTAATAACACTATATTTTTCAATACTTTCATATATTTTACCACTTTTACGAATACCAGCTGTATCTATAGCCACAAAATCCTTACCATCATATTTAAATGGAGTATCAACCGCATCTCTAGTAGTACCAGCCACATCACTAACAATAGCCTTCTCCTCATTAAGTAAAGCATTAACCAAACTACTTTTACCAACATTAGGTCTTCCAATTATACAAAATTTAATTCTATTATCTTCTTCTTTCTCAACTTCAATCTTATTAAAATCTTTAGTAATATTATCTAATAAAATATCAAAACCTATATTATGCTCACCACTAACAGCTATAACAGATTCAAATCCAAGCTCATAAAAATTATATATATTATCTTCTCTACTAGAACTATCAATTTTATTAACAGCAACAATGACTTTTTTACTAGCTTTTTTAAGTATATCTCTAATAACATAATCATTATGATTTAATTCCTCTTTACCATCAACAACGAAAATAACAACATCAGCATCATCTATAGCAATTTGTGCTTGAATTTTAATTTCATTATTAAATATTTCTTTAGACACATCAATACCACCAGTATCAATTAAATGAAATTTATAATCGTTATATAAAACATCTCCAAATATTCTATCTCTAGTAACACCCGGAGTATCAGCTATAATAGATATTTTTTTACCTACAAGTCTGTTAAAAATAGTACTCTTCCCTACATTAGGTCTACCTACTAAAGCAACTGTTGGAATATGCATAATATCACCTCACGTCAATTATTATAACAAACAAATAGTTAATTATCAATATAAAAGTAAGACTTAAGTCTTACTTATTAATAATATTTTCTATTTTATTTTCAACCATATCTTTCCCTACCCTTGTACGACTAGAAAATAAAGTAATATCTTCTTGATTTTCTAAATTAAAAGCTTCAACAACAGATTTTATATTTCTATTCTTACTATTATTACTAACCTTATCACACTTAGTACAAATAACTGAAACAGGAATATTATAATGTTTTAAATATTCATACATCATAATATCATCATCTGTAGGTTTATGTCTAAAATCAACTAACATAAAAACCATTTTAAGATTATTTCTAGTTTCAAGATAATTTTCCATAATAGCCCCAAAA